>JBIPOH010000125.1:0-8809 GCA_044379435.1 Novosphingobium sp. | reverse complement strand
CTGGCGGTCAACGATCCCGGAGAATAGCACGCGCGCCGATCACGGCGGCTCCGGCAAAACGTTGGTGGCGGCAGTGTTGCCGATCGGCACGTGGTAAGTACGCATGACCATCGCCTGCGGTGCAGCGCCCACGCAGCAACTAGGCAGTGTTACGTAACAAGTGTTGCGGATTGTGCAGCGCTAGATCTGTTACCAATGTCATCATCATGGCTCTCACCAACGCTGAACGGCAGCGCCGCTATCGCCAGAAGCTCAAGGCCCGGGCATCGCCCGATGGCCTGGGTGATCTGGCGCGCCTGGCGGTGGAGCGCGCGGTGCAGGCACTCTGGGCATTTCACCAGCGGCCTGGCCCCGGCGGGATCGACTGGGCCGTGATCGACGGTTGCAAAACGCTGGCACAATACCGCTCCGAATTGGAGCGAAGCCCGGGCAATCTGGTGCAGGCCGTGCGCGCGTTCCTTCCCGATTTTGCCGGGCTGACCCCGGCAGAAGCGCGCGCGGTGGCGGTGGTGATCGAACTCTCCGATGCGCTGCGCATGGCCCCGCCGCGCCAGCTGAGCGTACCTGCCGAACAATAGACCTTGGGAAAAGGGGCAGAGGCCATCCGCCAGCCCTCCCCCAATAAAACCTGCCCGCCGCCCCCTTCACTGGCCCCCTCCATGACCAAGGCCCGCGCCAACGCGCTGTGCGGTTAAGCCGCCATTAACGGTCTCTCTTGGCAAAACGCTCACCAGCGGTAAGCTTGAACGCGTGGCCAAGAGGTGGGGGAACACGGCAATGAACCGGCTGGCAGAAGGCCTGCGGGCAAAACCTTGCCCGAAGCGCCGCAAAGCAGGGCAACGCGGCACCCATCCCGGTTGCAAACGCGCTTGAAGGACCGGCACCGATAGGATAGCCGCCGCACGTCAGGAGAACTATGGGCATCGACGGTCAATTCATGCGGCTGTTCGCGGCGCGCTACCGCAGCGGGCTCATTCTGGTCGGCGCCGCAAGCGTGATGCTGAATGTGCTGGTCTTTGCCGGTTCGGCCTACATGCTGCTGGTCTACGATTCGGTCCTGCCTAGCCGCAGCGTGCCAACTCTGATCGGCCTGTTCGGCATGCTGCTCCTGGTCTATGCCTTTCAAACGATCTTCGAGATCATCCGCAGCGAGGCACTGCTCGGCATTGCCAACGGCGTGCACGACGATCTGTTCGAAGCGGTGCACTATGCCACTGTCACCCGCCCGCTGCGCGCCGGCGCAGACAAGGGCGATGGCCTGCAGTTCACGCGCGATCTCGATTCCGTCCATACCTTCCTTGCCGGGCAGGGGCCGATTGCACTGATCGACCTGCCGTGGGTGATCATGTTCATGATCGTGCTGTTCGCGCTGCACTGGTGGCTGGGCGTGACCGCGCTGGCAGGTGTGCTCATCATGGCCGCCATCGCGATCATCTCGAACCGCCGCACGCAGGCCGGGTCGCGCGAACTGGCCAACATCACCGGGCGTCGCTCTGCTGCCGCGCTTTCGGAAATCCGCTTTGCCGAAAGCGCGCTGGCCATGGGCATGCAGGAACGGCTGGTGGGGCGCACGGCGGGCTGGGAAACCAATTTCATCGAAGCCCAGTCCTATCTTTCGCGCACGGTCGCGCGGCTCGGCGGCGCCAGCAAGGCGTTCCGCATGCTGCTGCAATCGCTGATCCTTTCGGTCGGCGCGCTGCTGGTGATCGACGGCAAGGCCAGCGGCGGCGTCATCCTCGCCTCGTCGGTGCTGTCAGGCCGCGCCCTCGCGCCGGTGGATCAGGCGATTGCCAACTGGAAGGGTCTTGTCGCCGCGCGCGCAGGCTGGGGCCGCATCGCGCAGGCCGTGGCCACGTTCCGCAAACCGCAGACGCGCGGCGTCACGCTGGAGCGGCCTTCAAACGAGCTTTCGGTGCGCGATATCTGGGTGGCACCACCCGGAACGCAGCGCTTCACCCTGTCGGGCGTGTCCTTCACGCTGACGCCGGGGCAAGTGCTGGCGGTGATCGGGCCAAGCGCAGCGGGCAAGACCACGCTGGTTCGGGCCATCCTCGGCATCTGGAAGCCCAATCGCGGCGAAGTGCGGCTCGATGGCGCCACGCTCGATCAGTGGGAACCGGAAACGCTGGGCAGCTACTTCGGCTATGTGCCGCAGACAGTCGATCTGGTGGACGGCACGATCGGCCAGAACATCGCGCGCTTCGATCCCGACGCAACTTCGGAAGGGGTTATGGCAGCGGCCAAGGCAGCGGGCATGCACGAAGTGATCCTCGCGCTGCCCGATGGCTATGAAACCCCCGTTTCGGCTGGTGCGGTGGAGCTTTCGGCAGGACAGCGCCAGCGCGTCGGGCTGGCCCGCGCGCTATATGGCGATCCGTTCCTGCTGGTGCTGGATGAGGCCAATTCGAATCTCGATGCGGCAGGCGATGCGGCGCTGGCCAATGCCGTTGCCGGAATGCGCGCGCGCGGCGGCATCGTGATCATGATCACGCACCGCCCCGCCACGCTTGGCCCCTCCACGCATCTGGCGGTGATCAATGGCGGGCGCCTCGCCGATTTCGGTCCGCGCGATGAAGTGATGCAGCGCATGCAGGGCCCAAACCCGCAAGTACAGAACCCGCAGCAGGGTGCCGGTACGCCGGGGTCCGGTGGAACGCCGGCGAAGGAACCGACCGCATGAACATGCCCAGCACCATTTCCGATCCCGCGCGGCAGTTGCTGCCCGCGTTTGGCGAAGACGGCGCGGACAAGGCCAAGTCGCCGGTACTGCTGAAGCGCCTGCTCATGACCATTGGCGGCCTGCTGATCGTGCTGCTGGTGCTGGCGGCGGTGGTCCCCATGGGGGGCGCCGTGATCGGCGGCGGGGCAGTCGGCGTGGAATCGCGGGTCAAGCGCATCGCTCACCCCACTGGCGGCGTCATCAAGGCCATCTACGTGCGCAATGGCGAACACGTGAAGCAGGGCCAGTTGCTCATGCGGCTGGACGACCGGGTAACCGGCGCAGACGCCATGTACTCCAACCTGACGGTCGAGCAGCTGCTGGCCCAGCGCGCGCGGCTTGAGGCGGAGAGGCTCGGTTCGGGCAAGCTCCTGTTCCCAGCCGAACTGTCCGCCTCGCGCAATCCCAGCGCGGCCAAGGCCATGGCCGATGAAGCGCGCCTGTTCTCGATCCGCCAGACCGAGGAAGCGGGCCTGCGCGCCCAGCTAGCCGCGCGGATATTGCAATACAACGAGGAGATCCGCGGCCTCGAAGCGCAGATTGCCGCGCTCAAGCAGCAGCGCAAGCTGATCGAGCCGGAACGGCAGGGCGTGAAGGACCTGTGGGACAAGCAGCTCGTCACGATCAACCGGCTCAACCAGCTGGAGCGCACGGCGGTCGATCTGGATGGCAATGTCGGCGCACTGCAAGCGCAGATTGCGCAGTCCCGCGCGCGCATCACCGAGGCGCAGCAGCAATCGATCCAGCTGGGGCAGACCCGGCGCGTGCAGGCCGGCACCGATCTGGCGCAAGTCAACACCGCGCTCAATCAGCAGCAGCTGCGCAGCGTGGCGGCCTCCGACCAGCAGGACCGCAGCGAGATCCGCGCGCCATACACTGGCGTGATCGAGAAGATCGCCTTTGCCGCCATCGGCGATGTGGTGCGCCCCGCCGAACCGATCATGGAAATCGTGCCGGACCGCGATGTTTTCGTGGTCGAGGCGATGGTCAGCCCGACCGATATCGATCAGGTGATGAAGGGGCAGAGCGCGCGCGTGCTGTTCAGCGCGTTCAACCGGCCGACCACCCCGGAAATCCTCGGCAAGGTGACGTATGTCGCCACTGACCGGAGCGAGAACCAGGAAGCCAATCAGGCCTATTACATGGTGCGGATCGAAGTTGATCTGGCGGCGGTCAAGAAGGAAGGGCTGGTGCTGCGCAGCGGCATGCCGGCAGAAGTGTTCATCGAAACCGGCAATCGCTCGATGCTCTCCTACCTCACCAAGCCGTTCATGGACCAGTTCATGCGCGCCTTCCGCGATAACTGAGGCAGCCGGATGACGTTGCTCGCCCAGCCCTCGCGCCTTGCCCTGCTGATCGCCTGCGGTGCCTGTCTGGTGCTGACCCCGGCGGCAGCGCAGCAGCAGGACGCCCCGCGAGAGGGGCCGAGGCAGGGGCTGCAGGATTCCGCATCCGGCGCAGGCTACGGCAGCGACGACCCGGACAGTGGCGGCGATCGAGCCGCAAGCCCGGCCTACAGCGCAGACGATGACAGCGCTGCCGGGCCTTACGACGCCGAACGCATTGCCCTGCGCCCCCAATTGCCCGAGGAAACCCCGGCCGACGTGGCCGAGCACTCATCGGCAGGCACCCCGGTCACCACGCTCACCGAAGCGCTGCGTCTGGCCTACTGGACCGCGCCTGGGCTGCTGGCCCAGCGCGCCACGGTGAAGGGCACCGACTACCGGGTTACACAGGCCCGCGCCGCGTTTGGGCCAAGGCTCAACTACAGCCTCGCCACGACCATCCAGCGCGACAGCTTCGATCAGCGGGCCGGCCGTCCGCCGCTGGTCTTTTCAGGCTGGACCACCACGGCCTCTGCTGTCCTGACCCAGCCGCTGTTCACCTTCGGGCGCAATGCCGCGCAGGAACGCAATTCGCTCGCGCAGCTTGATTTCCAGAAGCAGGTGCTGCGCTCGTCCGAACAGCAGGCGCTGCTCGATGCCATCACGGCCTATATCGGCGTGCTGCGCGACCGGGCCTCCGTCATCATCGCCAAGGACAACCTTGCCGCGCTCGAACGCCAGTTGAACGACAATCAGGCAAGGCTGGCGGTGCGCGAAGTGACCGCAACCGACGTGCAGCAGATCGCGACGCGCGTCTCGCTGGGACAAGCGCAGGTCTATAACGCGCAGCGCGATGCCGCATCGAGCGAGGCAACGTTCCTGCGTATGGTGGGCGTGCCTGCTGGCGAACTGGTGCCGCCCAACCCCCTCCAGCTGCCGGTGCGCCAGCTTGAGGAAGCCTATGCCTATGCCGAGACGCACAGCCCGATCGTGCTGGCAGCGCAAGCCCGCGAGAAAGTCTCGCGCGCAGGCGTGGCGGCGGCCAAGGCCGATCTCATGCCGCGCATCGATTTTCAGGGCACCGGCAATCTGGGCACGCAGAGCGCCTATGACGACAGCCGCCGCACGCGGGAATTGCGCGGGCAGTTCATCATCTCCGGGCCGATCTTCGAAAGCGGGCTGCGCCGCGCGCGCGTGAACGAAGCGATGGCGGCCAACGATGCTGACTGGCGGCTGCTGGATGGCTCGCTGCGGGAAAGCCGCGCGGTGCTGGCGGCCTCGTGGAACGACTGGCAGGCGCAGCAGGCCGGAATCGCCAGCTACCGCAATGCCGAAGCCTCTGCCCGCACGGCCTATGAAGGCGCGATCCTGCAGCAGCGCGCCGGGCTGATCACCACGCTCGACGTGCTCGATCTGGCCCGCGAACTGCTGGTGGCGCGCAGCAATTCGAACACGGCGATTGCCAATGCCTATATCGCCAAGGCCCGCGTTCTGGCCGCTGCCGGGGCGCTGGAGCAAGCCTGGCTGATGCCCGATGCCGCGCGCCACGATCCGGATGCACGGCATCGCCGCACGGGTCACAGAGGTGAGATTCCGGTGGTAACCCATGCCCTGCGCGCGCTCGATGCAGGCGCAGGCGCCGTGCGCGCGCTCGATGGCATCGCGGCGGTGGGCAACACCGCGGACCGCCCGGTGCGCGACCCGGCAGGCGCACGCATGGCCGCCCCCATCGTGATCGTGCCGGCAGACCAGCTGGTTCCCCCGGCGGCTACTCCGGCCGACCTGCCGAAGACGCCGGCCCCAGCACTGGCCCCGGCCCCCGCACCAGCACCAGCCTCGGCTTCCACCAGCCCGGCGCCATGATGCGGCTTGCCCTGCACGCGGCAGCGGCCCAAATAGTTCTCGCAAGTCCCTGAAAGCAGGAGTAGCGGCGCGCCGATGGACACCAACGCGACACAGCCGCAGGACGGGCTCCCTGAAAGTGATAGCACCACTCCGGCAGACGCCCCGGCCAACGGCGTATCAGCGCCTGCTGCCCACGGCGAGCATGGCCATGGCGATAGCCTTTCCACGCTGGCGGTCGGCGCCATTGGCGTGGTGTTCGGGGATATCGGCACCTCGCCGCTCTATTCCTTCAAGGAAACCTTTGTCGGCCACCACCTGCTGAAGGTGGACCAGACTCATGTCTTCGGCGTTCTGAGCATCATGTTCTGGACGATGGTCCTGATCGTGACGGTGAAGTACCTGTTCATCGTGCTGCGCGCCGACAACAAGGGCGAAGGGGGCAGTCTGGCCCTGCTCGCGCTCGTCAGCCGCTGCCTTTCGGACCGGCGCTGGACGTATGTCATGGCGCTGTTCGGCCTGACCGCAACTGCGCTGTTCTTCGGCGATGCGATGATCACCCCGGCCGTATCGGTGCTTTCCGCAGTCGAAGGGCTGACCGTCGTCCACCCGAGCTTCGAGCATCTCGTGCTGCCGATCTCGATTGCGATCCTGTTCGGCCTGTTCGCCATCCAGTCGCGCGGGACGGCGGCGATGGGCAAGATGTTCGGCCCGGTGATGATGGTCTATTTCGTGACCATTGCCGTGCTCGGCGTGATCGGCATCATGGAAGCGCCGGAAATTCTCTGGGCGCTCAATCCCATCCACGGCTTCCGCTTCTTCGCCCTTGATCCGCTGATGGCCTACCTCGCGCTGGGCTCGATCGTGCTGGCGGTGACCGGGACCGAAGCGCTCTATGCCGACATGGGCCACTTCGGCCGCCCGGCGATTACCACCGCGTGGCTGGGCTTCGCGTTTCCCTGCCTGCTGCTCAACTACCTCGGGCAGGCCGCGATGATCATGAACCGGCCCGAAACGGTGGTGAACCCGTTCTTCCTGCTTGCGCCGGAAAGCCTGCGCCTGCCGCTGGTGCTGCTCGCCACGATGGCGACGGTGATTGCCAGCCAGGCGGTGATTTCCGGGGCCTTTTCGGTTTCGCAGCAGGCGGTGCAACTGGGCTATCTGCCGCGTATCCGCATCCGCCACACCAGCGCCCGCGCGGCGGGGCAGATCTACGTGCCCCTGATCAACTGGACGCTGCTGGCGCTGGTGGTGATGCTGGTGCTGGGCTTCAAGACCTCGGGCAATCTCGCCTCGGCCTATGGCATTGCCAACACCGGCACGATGTTCATCACCTCGTGCATGTTCGGCGTGCTGGTGTTCAAGGTGTGGAAATGGCAGCCGCTGGTGGCAGGCTTTTTCACCTGCCTGTTCCTGCTGATCGACGGGGCCTATTTCACCTCGAACATGACCAAGATCCCGGATGGCGGCTGGTTCCCGCTGGTCGGCGCCTGCATCATCTTCACCGTGCTGAGCACATGGTCCACCGGGCGGCGGATCATGCGCGATCGGCTGGCCGAAGATTCGATGCCGTTCGACATATTCCTGGGCTCGGTCTGCCAGAAAGTGCGCCGCGTAGCGGGGACATCGGTGTTCCTCGCCTCCAACGCGGAAGGCATTCCCCCGGCGCTGCTCCACAATCTCAAGCACAACCACATCCTGCATGACCGGGTGGTGGTGCTGACGGTGGAGACGCAGAACGTCCCCCACGTGCCGCCCGAAAAGCGGCGCGAAGTGGAGGATCTCGGCCACGGCTTCTACCGCATGATCGTGCGCATCGGCTTCATGGACGAGGCCGACGTGCCAGCTGAACTCGCCGCCGAAACGCGGGCAGGCGGGCCGTTCAAGCCGATGGAGACGAGCTACTTCCTCGCGCGCCAGACGCTGATTGCCTCCAAGCGGCCGGGCATGGCGATCTGGCGCGAGAAGCTGTTTGCGTGGATGGTGCGCAATGCGGAAAGCGCGATGGTGTTCTTCCGTCTGCCCACCAACCGCGTGATCGAACTGGGCAGCCAGCTGGAAATCTAGGAGCTCGGAAAATAGGGGCAGTCCCTATTTATTGAGCTCCACCACCTGATCGGCGAGCCGGGCGACATCGGCGCGGTCGTGGCTCACCAGCAGGATCGGTAGGGCCAGCTCGCTGCGGATGCGCTCCACCACGGCCATGATTGCCTCGCGCCGCGCCTCGTCCAGCGCGGTGAGCGGTTCGTCCATCAGCAGGAAGCGCGGGCCGGAAAGCAGCGCCCGGCCAATGGCAACTCGCTGCGCCTCACCGCCCGAAAGCGTGCGCGGACGCCGTGCGAGGAGCGGCGCGATATCGAGGAAGGCCGCAACCTCATCGAGGCCGAGAAAGCGCCGCTCCGGCGGGGCGAGCCTTTCTCCATAGCGCAGGTTATCGCGCACGTTGCGGTGCGGAAACAGGCGCAGGTCCTGAAACACCATGCCGCAAGCGCGCTGCTCGGGCGCAAGGTCGATCCCGGCGGCGCTGTCATAGAGCACCGTGCCGCCAACCGTAACGCGCCCCGCCTCCGGCCGCAGCAACCCGGCAATCGCCTCAAGCACGCTCGACTTGCCCACGCCCGAGGGGCCGACCAGCGCGGTCACGCCGCCCGACACCGCAAACCGGCAGGCTATGGTGCGCTCCCCGCGCCGCAGGGTGAGGTCGATATCAAAGGACATGGCGGGCCCGTCCTTCTCCCCCGCCCTGCCCCCCGGCGCGAACGAGCGCTTCGGAAGCCATCAGCGCAACCAGCGAAAGCGCCACCGCCATCATCGCCAGCCGCCAGACTGCCGCATCGCCGCCGGGCAACTGGAGCGCGGCATAGATCGCGAGCGGCAGAGTGCTGGTCTCCTCCGGAATGTTGGAGACGAACGTGATCGTCGC
>JBIPOH010000123.1:0-8915 GCA_044379435.1 Novosphingobium sp. | reverse complement strand
GATAGAGCAGCGCGCGCGCCGCTTCGAGGTCGGTCGCCATGTCCGCCAGCGCGAACTGGGTGTTCTGGAAATCGGCGATGGGCTGGCCGAACTGGCTGCGTTCCTTGGCATACTTGATCGCTTCATCAAGGCAGCGCTGCGCGCCGCCCAGCGAACACGCGCCGATATTGAGGCGCCCGCCATCAAGCCCCGCCATCGCGAAACGAAAGCCATCGCCCTCTGCGCCGACGCGGTTGGCCACGGGCACCTTCACGTTTTCGAAGATCACTTGCGCGGTGGGCGAAGCGTTCCAGCCCAGCTTGCGTTCCGGCGCGCCGAAGCTGAGGCCAGGCGTGCCCTTGTCGATCACCAGGCAGGAAATGCCCTTGGGGCTGGCATCACCGGTGCGGACCATCGTCACGTAGACGTCGCTCACACCGCCGCCCGAAATGAACTGCTTGGTGCCGTTGACCACATAGTGATCGCCTTCCAGCCGCGCGGTGGTGCGCAGGGCCGCTGCGTCCGAGCCGGAGCCCGGTTCGGTGAGGCAATAGCTTGCGATCTTTTCCATGGTGATGAGCTGCGGCAGGTAGCGCGCCTTGATGTCGGCCCCGCCGAAGCGGTCGATCATCCACGAGGCCATGTTGTGGATCGAAATGAACGCGCTGGTGGTGGGGCAGCCATAGGCCATGGCTTCCATGATCAGCGCCGCATCGAGCCGGCCAAGGCCGATCCCGCCGCTTTCCTCGCTTACGTAGATCGAGGCGAAGCCGAGTTCGGCGGCTGACCGGATCGTCTCCAGCGGGAAGCTGTGGTCTTCGTCCCACTGCGCAGCGAAAGGCGTGATCGCATCGGCGGTAAAGCGCCGCGCCATATCCTGAATGGCGATCTGGTCGTCGGTAAGGGCGAACTGGTCGGTCATGCGGCATCCATTGTCAGGAAGGGATTGATGATGGTCAGGCGGTTATCGATCACGAGGCCGTGTTGCATGTCCTCGGTGTAGAGCGTGTCGCACTCATCCAGCAGGGCGGCCGCGACGATGAGCGCATCATAGAAGCCAAGCCTGTAGCGCTGGGACATGACGCGGCCCAAGTCGTGGACTTCATAGGTCAGGGCTCGAATCGAAGTGGCGAGCTGGGAAATGACATCAAGCGCATCCTCAATTTCAGGCCATTCGACCTTTCGCTTTCTAAGGCTCACAGACACAAACTCGTTGAGCAGCTGGATGCTGATCTTCGGGCCGGCCTGAAGCAGGTCCATCGCTACCAGACGGCGGTCGTCCTTGGAGAAGGCGTAGACCGCGATGTTGGTATCGATTGCGATTACCGCATCGCCCGCAGCCATCAGCGGGAATTCGCCTCCTCGCGATCAAACTTGTAATCCGGCGGCAGCGGGCGCTGCAATTCCACGAGCCGCTTCATGGCGTCCTCGCGCGTCATCTGCGCACGCTGCAGGGCACGTCCGAACAGCTCCAGATCGATCGAGTCCCCCTCTTTCAGGTTGAAGCGCTCCACGATTTCCTTGGGCAGGCGCACCGCCAGACTGTTGCCCCATTTGCCGATCTGCATCTTCATCACCGTCCTCCGGATATCCGGCATCATATCCGGAGGACGGCCTGTCTGCAATCACCCCATGGTCGGGATGACGAAGGCGTTGCCGCCCGAGGGCAGGCCTTCCGGCCAGCGCTGGGTCACGGTCTTGACCTTGGTCCAGAACTTCACGCCTTCCACACCGTGCTGGTTGGTATCGCCGAAGGCAGACCGCTTCCAGCCGCCAAAGGTGTGATAGGCCACCGGCACCGGGATCGGCACGTTGATGCCAACCATGCCGACGTTGACGCGCGCTGCAAATTCGCGCGCCGCATTGCCGCTGCGCGTGAACAGCGCGACGCCGTTGCCATACTGGTGCTTCGAAGCCAGCGCGAGCGCTTCCTCGAAGTCCTTGGCGCGCACGATCTGCAGCACGGGGCCAAAGATCTCGTTATGGTAGCTTTCCATGTCCGGCTTCACGTGGTCGATCAGCGTCGGGCCGACGAAGAAGCCGTTCTCGTGGCCTTGCAGGCTGAAGCCCCGGCCATCGATAACGATCTCGCCGCCTTCTTCCTCGCACTTGGTGATCCAGCGCTCGATGTTCGCCTTGTGCGCGGCCGAAACGACCGGGCCATAATGGCAATCATTGTCGGTCGAGATGCCGACGCGCAGCTTCTCGATCGCCGGGATCAGCTTGGCCTTGAGCGCTTCAGCGGTTTCCTCGCCCACCGGCACGACCACTGGCAGCGCCATGCAACGCTCGCCTGCCGAACCGAAGGCGGCGCCCGCCAGATCGTTGACCACCTGATCCAGATCGGCATCCGGCATCACGACGCCGTGGTTCTTGGCCCCGCCCATTGCCTGCACGCGCTTTCCGGCAGCGACGCCGCGATTGTAGACATAGTGCGCGATATCGGACGAACCGACGAAGCTCACCGCGCCGATGGCCGGATGATCGAGGATCGCGTCGACCATTTCCTTGTCGCCGTGCACGACCTGGCAGATGCCCTCGGGCAGGCCGGCTTCAAGGAACAGTTCGGCAAAACGCACCGGCACCGAAGGATCGCGCTCGGAAGGCTTGATGATGAAGGCATTGCCGGTGGCAATCGCCACACCCGCCATCCACAGCGGGATCATGCCGGGGAAGTTGAACGGGGTGATGCCCGCACCGATGCCGATGGGCTGGCGCATCGAATAGATATCGATGCCGGGGCCTGCGCCCTGCGTGTATTCGCCCTTCAGAACGTGCGGGATGCCGCAGCAGAACTCGATCACTTCGAGGCCGCGCTGAATGTCGCCCTTCGAATCAGCAATGACCTTGCCGTGCTCGGAAGACAGCAGGTACGCCAGCTCATCAAGGTTCGCTTCGACGAGGCGCTTGAATTCGAACATCACGCGTGCCCGGCGCTGCGGGTTGACGGCGGCCCATGCCGGCTGCGCGGCAAGCGCGGCCTGCACGGCGCGTTCCAGCGTGGCGGCATCGCCCAGCGCCACTTCGGCCTGCACTGCGCCGGTGTTGGGATCGAACACCGGGCCCTTGCGCGCGGGCGCCCCGCCCGAACCGCCGACAATGAAATGATCGATCTGGCGCATGTCCTGCATCCTTCTTGCGTGAAATACCGTGTCGGCTCACTGCACCCCGGATCAATTGCAAGCAAGGTGAGAAAATGCGAGGGAG
Source organism: Novosphingobium sp. (assembly GCA_044379435.1). GTDB lineage: Bacteria > Pseudomonadota > Alphaproteobacteria > Sphingomonadales > Sphingomonadaceae > Novosphingobium. Next base: position 5,729 of record JBIPOH010000123.1, on the reverse strand, counting down.
GCCTGCAATGATGCAGCCACCAGACTGGAACGACTACCACGCCTTCCTCGCCATCGCGCGCGCGGGGCAGCTCGCCCGCGCGGCGCAGGCCATGGGCGTGGATGCCACAACCATGGGCCGCCGCCTGCGCCGCCTCGAAACGCGCATCGGCGCCACCTTGTTCGAGCAGACGCGCGAGGGGCAGGTGCTTACCGAAGCCGGAGAGGCGATGCTGGTGGAGGTGGAAGCCATGGAGCGCGCCGCCAGCCGTATTGCCGAGCATGGCGGCGGCGGCCCCGCCGGGCTTTTGCGCGTCAGCCTGTCGGAAGGTTTCGCCAGCTGGATCGTCGCCCCCGCGCTGGCCGATTTCACTGCCGCGCACCCCCGCCTCGTCATCGATCTCGTGGCCAACTCGGGCTTCCTCAGCCCTTCGAAGCGCGAAGCAGACCTTGCCGTCACGCTGTCGCGCCCCCGCGCCGGGCCGGTCATCGCCGGCAAGCTGTCGGACTACACGCTCAGGCTCTATGCTTCACCCGAATACCTCACCGGCCATGCCGCGCTGCGCCGCCCCGCCGATCTGGCGCGCGGCCACGCCCTCGTCGGCTACGTGCCCGATCTGCTCTACGCGCCCGAACTGCGCTATCTTGCGGAAATCGAGCCTGGCCTTGCTGCCACCGTGCGCTCATCATCGATCAATGCGCAGCACCGCCTGATCGCGGCGGGCGCAGGCATCGGTGTGCTGCCGTGCTTCATTGGCGATGCCGATCCCCGGCTTGTGCCGGTGCTGCCCGAGCGGCGCATCACCCGCTCATTCTGGCTGGTGATGCACAAGGACACCCACAGCCTCGCGCGGGTTCAGGCGTTCAAGACCTGGCTGACCGCACTGGTGGAACGCGAGCGGCCCCGCCTGCTGCCGCACTGAGGCTGAAAGCTAGAGACGGCCCTCGATCGCGTCCCAGATCATCCCGGCCGTATCGGTCCCGTTGAACCGGTCGATGGCGACGATCCCGGTCGGCGAGGTGACGTTGATCTCGGTCAGCCACTGGCCGCCGATCACGTCGATGCCGACGAAGATCAGCCCCAGCCGCTTCAGTTCAGGCCCCAGCGCGGCGCAGATTTCCTGCTCTTGCGGCGTCAGTTCGGTCTTTTCGGCATAGCCGCCCACCGCCAGATTGGAGCGGAACTCGCCCTCGCCCGGCTTGCGGTTGATCGCGCCGGCCACTTCGCCATCAACCAGCACGATGCGCTTGTCGCCCTTCGCCACATCGGGGAGGAACGCCTGCACCATATGCGGCTCGGGCCAGGTCTGGTTGAACACTTCCAGCAGCGCACCGAGGTTCTCACCCTCTTCCGAAACGCGGAAGATAGCCTTGCCGCCGTTGCCGTGGATCGGCTTCACCACCACTGCGCCGTGGCGCTTCTGGAATTCGCGCACTTCCTCCACCGAACGCGTCACCAGCGTGGGCGGCATGAAGCGCCGGTAATCGAGCACCATCACCTTTTCAGGCGCGTTGCGCACGGTGCGCGGGTTGTTCACCACCAGCGTCTCGCTCTCGATCCGCTCCAGCAGGTGCGTCGCGGTGATATAGCCCATGTGGAACGGCGGGTCCTGCCGCATCAGCACCACATCGACATCGCGGCCAAGATCCAGCCGCCGCGCCTCGCCCGCCGTGTAGTGATCGCCCGCCACCGGCTGCACCGTCACGGGCACCGCGCGCGCGGTCAGCCGGTCATCCTCATCGAGCGAAAGCGCGCCGACGTCATAGTGAAACACCTCATGCCCGCGGGCCTGCGCGGCCAGCATCAGCGCGAAGCTGGAATCGCCCGCAATGTTGATCGAATGCAGCGGGTCCATCTGTACGGCAACGCGAAGAGTCATTGGTAATCCTCTTTAGAACCCGGCAGAAATCCAACCTAACCCGCTCACCCTGAGCTTGTCGAAGGGTGCTGGCGCGGCTGCGGTGCCAGATGCTTCGACAAGCTCAGCATGAGCGGTGTCTCTTTATCCCGACTGAGCCGAAGGGTGGGCCTAGGGCTGCCAGACGTTGGCCATGTGGCGCGGCCAGTGGCCGGGCGCAAGCAGGATCACATCGATCCGCACATCATCGCCGGGCCGTGCGAAGCGGGGGACCAGCGCTTCGGCCGCCCGCGCCACGCGCCGCAGCCGGTGCGCATCAATCGCCTCGTCCAGCGCCGCGCGTTTGCTGCGCCATTTCACCTCGACGAAGGCGACCATTCGCCCCTTGCGCGCAACGAGATCGACTTCGCCCACCCCCACGCGCTGCCGTCGCGCCAGAATGCGCCAGCCGCACAGCCAAAGGTACCACGCCGCAAGGCTCTCCCCGCGCCGCCCGCGCTGCTCGGCCTCGCGCCGGTTCACCCCTTGAGCTCCATCAGCCGGGCATAAAGCGCCTTGCGATCGAGCCCGTGCTTCTTCGCAACCAGCGCGGCGGCCTTCGAGGCGGGCAGATCGGCGAGCGCAGCCATGAGTTCGGCATCGATATCGGCCTCGTCCGGCCTTTCCGGCGCGCCGGGTGGCCCCGCCAGCAGAACGATCTCACCGCGCGGGGGATGCGCGGTGTAGTGCGCGGCAAGCTCTGCAGCGGTGCCAGTGCGGCATTCCTCGTGCAGCTTGGTCAGTTCGCGCGCCACGGCAATCTCGCGCCCCGGCATGATCCGCGCCAGTGTTTCAAGCGAGGCGACAAGGCGCGGCCCGGTCTCATAAAAAACCAGCGTTGCGGGAACCGCCGCCAGATCTGCCAGCACATCGCTGCGTGCCTTGTCCTTGTTTGGCAGAAAGCCCGCAAACAGGAACCGGTCAGTTGGCAGACCGGCCAGTGTCAACGCCGCCACCAGCGCGCTGGCGCCGGGAATCGTCGTTACCGCAATCCCGCGCGCGCGCGCCTCGCGCACCAGCCGGTAGCCGGGATCGGAGATCAGCGGTGTCCCGGCATCCGATACCAGCGCCACCGCCGAATGCATCATTTCCCCCAGCAAGGCCTCACGCGCCGCATCGCTCGCGTGATCGTCATAGCGCCGCAGCGGCCGCTTGATGCCAAGATGGTGCAATAATCCGCCAGTAACCCGCGTATCTTCGCAGGCGACAACGGCGCAGCCCGCCAATACCTCGATTGCGCGCCGACTTATGTCGCCGAGATTGCCAATAGGGGTGGCGACAATATAGAGGCCGGGAGCAAGTGCGGGTGTATTCATGCACAGACCAATGGACCGGCTACCAGGGAGCGGCAAGCCAATGATGATCGGCAGCATGGGACAGGCAGGTGCCAAGACAGGATCAGGCCTGCGGCGTATCGCGGCAGCAGGGACGCTGGCCTTGCTTGCGGGCTGCACCGTGATCCCCAAGACAGTCGCCCCGCCCCCGCCTCCGCCAAAGCCGGTCGAGGTTGCGCCCGATGCCAATGTCCTGCCCACCGATGCGGACCGCCACCGTGTTGCGCTGCTCGTGCCGATGAGCGGGCAGAACGCTCCCGTAGGGCAGGCCATCGCCAATGCCACCACCATGGCGCTGCTCGATACCAATGCGCAGAACATCCGCATCACGACCTATGACACCGCAGCCGGCGCGGGGCTGGCCGCCAACAAGGCGATCCTTGATGGCAACCGCCTGATTCTGGGGCCGTTGCTCGCCGACGAAGTGGTCGCTGTCGCCAGCGTGGCGCGCCCGGCCAAAGTGCCGATGATCACGTATTCTAACGACGCCGCCGTGGCGGACCGCGATGTCTTCGTCCTCGGCCAGGTGCCTGCGCAGGCCATCGCGCGCGTGGTCGGCTTTGCGCAGGACAAGGGGATCAAGTCCATCGGCGCGATCATCCCCACTGGCGCCTATGGCCAGCGCGTCTCCTCCGCGCTCACGGTTGCGGCGCGCGCGCGCGGGATCAGCGTCACTGCCGTAGAGGCCTATGACCGCAGCAACACATCGGTTTCCAGCGCGGTGCGCCGCGTCATCGCCAAGGGCGGCGCGGATGCGCTGCTGATCGGTGATAGCGGCCGCATCGCGCTGATGGCCGCCCCTGCGGCAGCGGGCCTGCAGTTGATGGGCACCGAGCTGTGGAACGGCGATGCTTCCATCGCCAGAAGTCCCTCGATGCGCGGCGCTTGGTTCGCCGCCGTTTCGGACAAGCGCTTTGCCCAGTTCGAACAATCGTACCGCACGCGTTTTGGCGTCGCGCCCTCGCGGCTTGCCACGCTGGGCTATGATTCGGTGCTGCTCACGCTCAACGTCGCGCGCGGGTGGAAGCCGGGCACGCTGTTCCCCACCGCCAAGCTCTATGCGCGCGATGGCTTCATCGGCCTTGACGGGGTGTTTCGGTTCGAGCCCAACGGCGTTGCCGAACGCGCCATGGAAGTGCGCGAGGTGGGCGCTGGCACGTTCATCACCGCGAGCCCGGCCCCGGCGAAGTTCAATCCCTGAAGTTCGGGCCCTGAAGTTCGGGCCCTTACGATCATGCCCGGATTCGGGGGATAATCGGCGATAAGCGCTTACTCCCCATTGCCCCGCGAATCCGGCATGTTCTATAACCGTTCCCATGGCTGACGACCTTTTTGAGAAGCTGCCGGCGCGCAGCGCAGAGGAAACCTACGACGGCAGCGCCATCGAGGTGCTCGAAGGGCTGGAGCCCGTCCGCCGCCGCCCCGGCATGTATATCGGCGGCATCGACGAACGCGCGCTCCATCACCTTGCCGCCGAAGTGCTCGACAACGCGATGGATGAAGCCGTCGCGGGCCACGCCAATCGCATCGAAGTGTCGCTGGAAGAAGGCCCGGACGGCACCGCGGGCAAGATCACGATCACCGACAACGGCCGCGGCATGCCAGTGGACGAACACCCGAAATATCCGGGCAAGTCGGCGCTCGAAGTGATCCTCACGATGCTCCATTCGGGCGGCAAGTTTTCCGGCAAGGCCTATGCCACTTCTGGCGGCCTCCACGGCGTCGGCATCTCGGTGGTCAATGCGCTTTCGGTGCTCACCCGCATCGAAGTGGCGCGAAACAAAGAGCTTTACGCGCAGGAGTTTTCACGCGGGCTGCCCACCACCGCGCTCCAGCGCATTGGCGCGGCGCCCAACCGGCGCGGCACCAGCGTCACCTTCATTCCCGATGGCGAAATCTTCGGCGCAGAAGCCCGGTTCAAGCCTGCCCGCCTGTTCCGCCTCGTCCGCTCGAAGGCCTATCTCTTCGCAGGCGTAGAAATCCGCTGGAAGTGCGCGCCTTCGCTGATCGCGGGAACAGACATTCCCGCCGAAGCGGTGTTCCAGTTCCCCGGCGGTCTGGCCGATCATCTCGCCGAACAGGTCGCAGGGCGCGAATGCGTGACCACCGTACCCTTCACCGGCAGCCAGGACTTTCCGGCCGGTCCGAACGGCGAGGAAATGGGCCGCGCCGAATGGGCCATCGCCTGGCCGCTGTGGTCCGATGGATCGTACAGCTGGTATTGCAACACCATCCCCACCCCCGATGGCGGCACCCACGAAGCGGGCCTGCGCGCCGCGCTGACCAAGGGCATCCGCGCGTTCGGTGAGCTTGTCGGCCAGAAAAAGGCCAAGGACATCGCGCCCGAGGATATGCTGACGGGTAGCGAAATCATGCTTTCGCTGTTTATCCGCGATCCCCAGTTCCAGAGCCAGACCAAGGACCGCCTGACCAGCCCCGAAGCCGCGCGCATGGTTGAAAGCGCCATGCGCGACCACTTCGACCACTTCCTCACCGACAATATGGAGCGCGGGAAAGCG
>JBIPOH010000122.1:0-8925 GCA_044379435.1 Novosphingobium sp. | reverse complement strand
ACCTCCTGAAAGGCCGCAATCACCTCTTCCTCGGTCTGCTGGCGGGAGGCCCGCACGCGGGCATCGGCCGCGCGCACGCCGCTATCGCTTTCGGCCACTTTGCCCGAAACGCGGCCACCACCAAAGATCTGCCAGCGGGCGCGCAGGCCAACCGTGGCGCTATCGCCGCGGTAGCCGGGGAAGAACTGGTCGCGCACGGTCGCGGCTTCGGCAAAAGCGCCTACTGTGGGGAGCCGCTCGGCCCGTGCGCCGCGCGCAGCCGCCTGCGCGGCGCGCAGCCCCGCCTCGGCCTGCGCCAGCATCGCATTGGCCGCCAGCGCGGCATCCATCGCTTCACCGAGCGTGGCCGGAAGGGGAGGATTGGCCGGAAGCGGCTGAAGATCGGCAGGCTCAAGCCCGGTCAGATCGCGAAAGCGCGCCTTGGCCGAAACCTGCATGCCCTGCGCGCGGGCCAGCGCGGCGCGCGCTTCGGCCTGCCGCGCACGGGCTTGCGCAACATCGGTGCTGGGGCTCTCCCCCGCCTTGAACTTGAGTTCGGCCTGCCGTCCGATCTCGGCCGTTTCCGTCACCAGCCGGTCATAGAGATCGACCAGCCGGGCCGCCGTCAGCACATCGCCGTAAGCCTGCGCCACCGCCACCACGAGTTGGCTGCGTGTGCGCGCCTGGCCAGCCTCGGCAGCCGCGATTCCAGCGCGCGCGCGGTCGATCCCCGCACCGATCCGGCCACCGTTGAAGAGCGGCTGCTCGATGGCCACTTGCGCCGCACGCGGTGTCACGTCTGCCCGGCCCAGCCCGAAAAACCCGCCCGGATCAAGGCGGCCATAACCGATCGTGCCGGTGAGCGTGGCCGTGGGCATATGTTCGGCCCGCGCCTGATCCAGCCGCGATGCTGCCGCGTCGGCATCGGCATCAGCGGCGGCGACTTCGGGCGCATGGGCCAGCGCTGCCGCAAGCGCCTCCTCCAGCGTCGCGGCGCGGGCGCCGCTGACCAGCGCCAGCGGCGCGGCCAGCCACAGCGCAAGCCTGGCAGAGGCCCGCCACAGGCTCATGGGAACGCCGTGCCCTGGCGGACACCCAGCGCCTTGAACGCCATGGCCGCGGGACAGAAGCCGGTGACCCCGGCCTGGATCCTGTTGAGCCCGGCAAAGGCAATGGGCGAGGCATGACTGGTATCGCGGACTGGCATCGCATCGACAGCGGTGCTGAAGCCTTCGATTTCATCGAACGGAAGAATCAACTTCTCATCGATTAAGTCAAAATTGTAAATCACTGAACTGTCACCAATCATCGCAGAGCACTCCCCCGGCGACATCGCGTCGCTTGACGCCAATCGCGGTTGCGCCGGCTTCCTTCTTCAGGAAGACCGGGGAGAAGTGGAGCCGACCCGAGCACCACGATCTTCGGCGTTTGCGACATGTCCGATCCTCTCGTCTCGATATCTTGCTTGACTAAATATGATGATTACACGATATATGCAACAAGCAAATTGATTGTAGACAAGGAGACAGGCAATGTTCGGACTGGGCAAGAGCAAGGCACACCGCGAAATCGACGCGCAGACCCTCAAGACGATGCTGGCCGATGGATCGGCCCTGCTGGTTGATGTGCGCGAGCCGGAAGAGTTCGCGGCTGAACACATCGCAGGTGCGGTGAACGCTCCGCTTTCGGGCTTTTCACCACAGAACCTGCCGGATGCGGGCGGGCGCACGGTCGTGCTGCAGTGCGCGGGCGGCAAACGCTCAGCAATGGCGCTCGATCACTGCGCCAAGGCCGAAACCGCTATCGATACACACCTCGCGGGCGGGATCGGGGCGTGGAAGGCTGCCGGTCTTCCGGTTGAACACGGCTGATCCGACACAGGAAGGGGAGGACGCCGGCGTGGCAAGAAGGACCGGGGCAAGATGGGCCTGGATCGTCGCTGGCGGAGCACTCGCTCTTGCCAGTTGCGGCAGCGACACGGCGCCCGATGCGGGCAAGATTTCCCTCCCCCCCGGCGAGAAGCTGGTCGTCACCCTTGCCGAAACCGCCGACCTCAAGGCGTTTGGCGGCGAGATCACCACGCGCGATTCTGCGCAGGCTCTGGCGCGCATACCCGGCACGCTGGTCAGCTTCTCCGTCCGCGCAGGCGACATGGTCTCAAAAGGGCAGCGCATCGGCATGATCGTCGATTCGCGCCTTGGCTATGAAACCAGTGCAGCCGGTGCGCAGGTGGCGGCAGCGCAGGCCGAAGCAGCGCGCGCACGCGGTGATCTGGCGCGGGTACAGGACCTTTACAACCACAACGTCTACGCCAAAGCGCGGCTCGATCAGGCTGTCGCCATGGCCCGCGCCGCCGATGCGCAAGTCGCAGCCGCCCGCGCCCAGCAGAGCGCGAGCGCCAGTGTGGCGGGGCAAGGCGCAGTGCTCGCACCGGCAACGGGCCGGGTGCTGCGCGCCGATTTCCCCGCAGGCTCCATCGTTGCGCCCGGCATGGCGCTCGCGGTGGTGACCGCAGGGCCGCCCGTGCTGCGGCTCGATCTGCCCGAAACACTGGCAAGAACCGTTCATGTCGGCTCTGCCATAACCGTTGCACCACAGGATCTGCCCGACGGGTCGCACCAAGGGCAAGTGACGCAGGTCTATCCTGCGATCACCGGGGGCCGGGTACAGGTCGATGCGACCGTGCCCGGCCTTACCACCGAACTCGTCGGCCGGCGGGTCGGCGTATCCATCGAAGTCGGGCGCCGCAAGGCCATCGTGATCCCGCGGCGGTTCGTATCGACACGCTATGGCATCGATTATGTGAACGTGCTTGGCCCAGACCGCCAGCCGGGTGCCGTCGCCATTCAGACCGCACCCGCCGCTGATCCGGCCTCGGTCGAGGTGCTCGGCGGGATTGCCGCCGGGGATACCCTGTTCGCCCCCGGACGCGGGCAATGAACCTCGGGATATCCGGGCGCCTCACGCGCGCGAGCATTGCCTCACCGCTCACCCCACTGTTCCTGCTTGCGGCGCTGGCCGTGGGCCTTCTCGCGCTGTTCACGATCCCGCGTGAGGAAGAGCCGCAGATCAGCGTGCCGATGGTCGATATTCAGGTCATGGCACCGGGCCTTGCCGCGCCCGATGCGGTGCAACTTGTCGGCATCCCGCTGGAAACCATCGTCAAGAGCATAAGCGGCGTCGAGCATGTCTATACGCAGGCGGAAGACGACGGCGTGCTGGTCACCGCGCGCTTTGTCGTCGGCTCCGACCCGGAAGAAGCCGCCACGCGGATCGATGAGAAGCTGCGCGCCAATTGGGACCGCATTCCGGTCGGCATTCCCGATCCCAAGGTCACCGTGCGCGGGATCAACGATGTGCCCGCCGTGGTCCTCACTCTCTCACCCAAGCCCGGCGCGGCGGGCCAGTACGATGATCAGGCGCTCTATACGCTCGCCACAAAGCTGCGCACCGAGCTCGCCAAGGTCGACAATGTCGGCCTGACTTTCCTCACTGGCGGCCGCCCCGAGGAGATCCGCATTGCGCCCGATCCGGGCAAGCTCAGCCAATATGGCGTGCCGCTGGGCAGCGTGATTGATGCCGCAGCGCAGGCGGGTCGCAGCTTCCCCGTCGGCAGCATCCGCGAAGGTGGACAGGCCGTGGCGGTCACGGCGGGGCAGATGCTCGGCTCGGCGCAGGATGTCGGCATGCTGACCGTGCGCTCGGCCAGCGGTGCGCCTGTTTATCTGCGCGATGTCGCTGCGGTCACACAGGGTCCGCGCGAGGATCAGGCCCGCGCCTGGCGCTGGGCACGCCGCGATGGGCAATGGACGAGCGCACCGGCGGTCAGCCTGGCGATTGCCAAGCGCGCGGGCGCCAATGCCGTTGTCGTCTCGGCTGCGGTGCTGCAGCGTCTGGAATCGCTCAAGGGCAGCCTGATCCCCGATGGCGTGGAGGTTTCGGTCACGCGCAATTATGGCGCGAGCGCGAACGAGAAAGCGGACGAGCTGCTCTACCACCTCGCGTTGGCCACGGTTTCGATCATCGTGCTGATCGGCTTTGCCATCGGCTGGCGCGAGGCGGCCGTCACCGCCGTGGTGATCCCCACCACGATCCTGCTGACGATGTTCGCCTCGAACCTGATGGGTTACACGATCAACCGCGTCAGCCTGTTCGCGCTGATCTTCTCCATCGGCATTCTGGTGGATGATGCGATCGTGATGATCGAGAACATCGCCCGCCACTGGGCCATGGGTGACGAGAGAACCCGGATCGAGGCCGCAATCGAAGCCGTCGCCGAAGTGGGCAATCCCACGGTCGTCGCCACAATGACGGTCGTTGCAGCGCTGCTGCCGATGCTGTTCGTCTCAGGCCTGATGGGGCCTTACATGGCGCCGATCCCGGTCAACGCCTCCGCCGCGATGGTGTTTTCGTTCTTTGTCGCAGTGGGAATCGCGCCGTGGCTGATGATCCGCTTTGCCCGCGGCGTGGCGGCAGGCGGCAGCACCCATGCCCATGATGAGAGCGGCGGCAAGCTTGGCACCCTTTATGCGAAAGTGGCGCGCCGGATCATCGCCAGCCCCGCCACCGCACGCAATTTCCTGATCGGCGTTGGCATGGCCACGCTGCTGGCCTGCTCGATGTTCTATTTCAAGGCGGTCACGGTCAAGCTGCTGCCGTTTGACAACAAGTCCGAAGTGCAGGTGGTGGTCGACATGCCCGAAGGCACCAGCCTAGAGGCGACTGGCCGCGTGCTGGAAGATGTTGCGCGCCTTGTCCGGCAGCTTCCCGAAGCAACCGCTATGGAAGCCTATCTCGGCACCTCGGCGCCGTTCAACTTCAACGGCCTCGTGCGGCACTATTTCCTGCGCAGCCGCCCGGAAATGGGCGATGTCATGGTCACGCTCCTGCCCAAGGAGGACCGCGCGCGCGCCAGCCATGCAATCGCGCTTGATCTGCGTGAGCGGCTGAAGGCACTGAAGCTGCCCGGCGGCGCATCGCTCAAGGTCGTCGAGACGCCGCCCGGGCCGCCGGTCATGGCAACGCTGCTGGCGGAGATCTATGGCCCCGATGCCCAGACCCGCCGCAAGACAGCCATCGAGCTTGAAAAGATCTTTAAATCAGTGCCCTATATCGTCGATGTCGACAACAGCTTCGGCCTGCCCCGGCCCAAGCTGCGGCTGATCCCGCTGCGCGACCGCATCGACTATTACGGCCTCAATGCGCGCGACATCAACGACTCCATCGCCGTGCTGCTTGGCAATCGCACGGTCGGCTATGCCCCGCGCGGCGATGAACGCACGCCGCTGCCGATCACGGTGGCGCTGGCGCAGTCCTCGCGCAGCTGGAGCCAGACGCTCGGCAGCACGCCCGTTGCCGTTGGCCTGGGCGGGCAGATCGCCGAACTCGGCAGCGTGGTCGAGGCGCGGCAGGAGCAGGCGAGCCCGGCGCTGTTCCGGCGCGATGGCCGCTTTGCCGATATGGTAACCGCTGAACTCGCAGGTGACTATGAAGCGCCAATCTACGGGATGCTCGCGGTCGATGCGGCCATCGACAGCTATGATTGGGCCGCCAAGGGCCTAACCAAGCCGGTGATCCGCCTGAGCGGCCAGCCTGAAGACGAACAGGCCACCACGCTGCTGTGGGACGGCGAATGGGAGATCACCTGGGTGACGTTCCGCGACATGGGCGGCGCCTTCATGGTGGCGCTGCTGGGCATCTACATCCTCGTCGTTGCGCAGTTCCGCAGCTTCAAGCTGCCGCTGGTGATCCTCACCCCGGTTCCGCTGACGCTGGTGGGCATCGTGCTTGGCCACATGCTGCTGGGCGCGCCGTTCACCGCCACTTCGATGATCGGGTTCATTGCGCTGGCGGGGATCATCGTGCGCAATTCGATCCTGCTGGTCGATTTCATCCGCCACACCGCCGCGCCCGCCAATGGTCCTCGGCGCCCCTTGCGCGATGTGCTGATCGAGGCAGGCACGATCCGCTTCAAGCCCATCGTGCTGACGGCGGCGGCGGCGATGATCGGTGCGGCAGTGATCCTGACCGATCCGATCTTTCAGGGCCTCGCCATTTCGCTCCTCTTTGGTCTTGCCTCCTCGACCTTGCTGACGGTTCTGGTAATTCCTGCGATCTATATCGTGCTGCGTGATGATGGGAGGCCGGCAAGCCAATGATGATGACCAGCGGCACAGCCGAACAGCTGTGCGAACGCGCGGGCGAAGTGGCGGCGTTCCTCAAGGTCGTGGCCAATCCGCAGCGCCTGCTGCTGCTGTGCCGCCTGCGCGAGGGTGAGACCAGCGTGACCGAGCTGATCGGACTGTGCGACCTTTCGCAGTCCAGCGTCTCGCAGCATCTGGCAAAGATGCGCGAAGGCGGGATGGTGCAGACGCGGCGCGAGAACACCACGATCTACTACCGGATCGCCGATCCCAACGTTGTCGCTCTCATCGGGTTCCTTTGCGATCAGTTTGGCGAAACATCGGCCGATCGGGCGGCCGCATGATCCGCTGCCGCCCCGCGCCGCGGCCTGGCCTGTTGCTGGGCGCTCTGCTGGCGGCAGCCCCGCTCACCGCTGCAGCCGAACCTACACCGCTGGTGGTGCGGGTGCTCTCGGCAGGCGCCAAGTTCATCGGATCGGGCATGGGCGGCGCACGCATCGTGGTCCGCGATGCGCGCACGCAGAAGATCCTTGCCGAAGGGGTCACCACCGGCGGCACCGGCGACACGAAGCGCATCATGGCAGGCGGGCCGCGCAATGCGCCGCTGGCCGATGAAAGCGCCGCTGCCTTCCGCACCGTGATCGATCTTGCCGAACCAACGCTGCTTGAAGTGGAGGCCTTTGGCCCTGCCGCGCAGCTGCAGTCTGCCGTGGCGGCCCGGTCGCAGCGCTGGGTGCTGCCGGGCCACGGCGTTGCCGCAGGCGATGGCTGGGTGCTCGAACTGGCCGGGCTCGTTGTCGATGTGGCCGATCCGCCCGCGCACGCCCGCTTGGCAGCGGGTGAGCGGCAGATCGCGATCCGCGCCAATGTCGCGCTGCTGTGTGGTTGCCCGATCGAGCCCGGCGGCATGTGGGATGCCGCCCGCTTCGACGTGACCGCCCGCATCACGCGCGATGGCGGCGATGCCATGACCCAGCCGCTGACCTATGCCGGCAAGACCGGGCAATTTGCCGCCAGCGTGACCGCCGCAAAGCCGGGAACCTATGCGGTTACAGTGACAGCACTGGACCGCGCCACCGATGCTGTCGGCATCGACCGCAGCACTTTCATCATTCCCTAGAGCAAAATGATCGCAGCGCGGCAAACACGCGCGCAGATCACAGCAGCTTGGCAAACGTGGCAGCAGATCCGCGCGGCGGAGGGGGCGGCAGCATTGCCGGTTGCGCAGGCCGGTCAGCGGCGGCCTGCGGCGCAATCGCATTGAGGAAGGCCGCTGCGGGAGCGAACGCCTCGGGCGCAAGGCAGTAGTAGACCTGCTTGGCTGCGCGGCGCGTCTGCACCAGTTCGGCCTTGCGCAGGATCGCGAGCTGCTGCGAGAGGCCCGGCTGGCCGATCCCGGTCAGCGCCTCGATCTCGCTGACCGATTTCTCGCCCTGCTCCAGCAGCGTGGCGATCAGCTTCAGCCGCGTATCATGCCCCAGCGTGCGCATGATTTCGGCAAGCGCTTCCAGATTGTGTTCCTTGGCAGCCTGCACGCCTTATTCCTTCGGCGCTGGCGGCTTGATCCGGCAGAACCACCTCGGATCATCGGCACCTGCCAGCAGGGCCGCCTGATCCTGATCGGGCGGAACCAGCAACGCATCGCCCGGCTGCCAACCTTCGGGCGTGACGGCATCTTCGCCGTCCACGGCTTGCAAGGCGGCGAGCACGCGCAGCATTTCTTCGACCGAACGGCCGACCGTGGCGGGATAGCAGGTCATGGCGCGGATATAGCCGGCAGGATCGATGAAGTAGGTGGAGCGCATGGCCGCTGCATCGGGCGCATGCTCTGCCACCATGCCATAGGCGCGGCCGATGATCACCGACGTATCTTCGACAATCGGGAAATTGATCGTCACGCCAAACCCGTCGCGGATCGCCCGGACCCACGCGAGATGCGCATAGAGGCTATCGACCGAGACCGCGAGAAGCGCGCATTGCAGCGACTCGAACCGGTCGCTGGCCTTGGCGAGAGCGACGAATTCACTGGTGCAAACCGGCGTGAAATCAGCAGGATGCGAAAACAGGACCAGCCAGCGCCCGCGAAAATCGGCAAGCGATATCGGCCCTATGGTTGTGCGAGCCTCGAAATTGGGGGCAGGATCGCCGATGTGGAGAACGCGCGGCGCAGTTTCCGTCGGGAAAGGTGCGGGAACCATCATCTGCACGTCCGTTGCTATCGATTGCTACGATTCCATGCTCGATTACATGTGAAATGTAAACTTGAAATTGACTGGCATCGCGGGGAGGAAACTTGGCGATCAGCCGCCCGGCAGAAGGCTGGGCGGCTGATCGGGTGATGCCCACTGGAGATCACGGCGCAGGGGTTGGATGTTGCCCGAGGGCGTTGATGCTATTTGTTCAACGCATCGCGGGCGGCGTCTTTCAGGCGGCCGGTTGCATTGCGCGCCTTGCCGAGCACCTGCTCTGCCTCTCCCTCGACGACAAGCTTGGTGTTGCCGGTTACCTTGCCGACGCCTTCCTTGACGATGCCCTTGGCCTGCTCGATCGAGCCTGCGATCCTGTCTTTATCCATGGTGTGAACTCCGGTGCAGGACCGCGAAATGCTGGTCCGCCACGAACGGGGTAAACCCAGCGGTGGCAGCCGACACGCGTCGGAAACTACCCAGTGGGGCCTTGGCCCGCCGGAAGCACTTCGCCTTCCCGGCGCGCCAGCGCTGCCTTGGCCTGCGTGATGGCTGCCGGACGGGCGGGAGGACTTGTCATCACCCCTGATCCCCGCGCGACAGACCCTGACGATCGA
>JBIPOH010000012.1:0-20496 GCA_044379435.1 Novosphingobium sp. | reverse complement strand
GCCGGTCCGCTCCGGTGGGATCGAGCCAGCGAGGATGATGTAGGGATTGCCCATGATGCTGGCCCACGCGAGGCCCAGCGTCACCGCGATCAGCAGCAGCGGGGTGTGGCTGCCAAGGTCCGGCATCGCCAGCGCCGAGAAGATCGGCCCCGGCGCGCTCGCAGCGCCTGAAACCTGTGCCAGCGCCGCCATGCCCAGCCCCCCTGCGGCAAGGCACGCCATATGCACGCGCGAGGCGCCCAGCGCGCGTGAGATCGGCACCATCGCCAGCGCCGCTGCAAAGCCCACAAGGTTGTAGAATGCGCCCAGTTGCTGCGTCGTCAGCACTGCCGCGCGGAATGCTTCACTGCTCTTGTCGGCCGTGTCGTAGATCGACCGCCCGATCGAAAGCGCACTGTAGGACCAGTAGATCGAGAATCCGTACCACTGGAACAGGCTCATCCACGCCATGCTGCGCATCGCTTGCGGCATGTCCAGAATGGCGTGCCAGATCTCGCCCAGCGTCGCGCCCGCAGACTTGGGCGCGGCGGCGATGCGCGCCTTCTCCTCCTCGCTCAGCGGCAG
Organism: Novosphingobium sp.; assembly: GCA_044379435.1. Lineage (GTDB taxonomy): Bacteria > Pseudomonadota > Alphaproteobacteria > Sphingomonadales > Sphingomonadaceae > Novosphingobium. The sequence goes on along the minus strand of JBIPOH010000012.1, from coordinate 19,932 downwards.
TTCGGGCACGCGCCAGATCGACCACAGGATCGTGGTGATCGAAAGCACCGCGCCGACCATGAAGGAGATGTGCGTGATCGTGGGGATGTTGTGCGCATCCACTGCGTTGCGGTCGATCCCCACCCAGTAGACCAGGATCGAGGGCGAGAGGAACGCAAGGCACTGCGCAAGGCCGGTAAACGCGCTCTGGCTCAGATAGCCGATCTCGTGCTGGCTCTCGTCCAGCCGGTCGCTGACATAGGCGCGGTAGGGCTCCATCGTGATGTTGTTGCCCGCATCGAGCAGCCACAGCAGGCTCGCGGCCATCAGCAAGCTGGCGGAAAATGGCATGAACAGTAGACCCAGGCTGCACAACACTGCGCCGATCAGGAAATAGGGCGTGCGGCGGCCAAACCGCGAATTGGTCCGGTCAGACAGGGCGCCCACCAGCGGCTGGATCAGCAGCCCGGTCACTGGCCCGGCCAGTTGCAGGATGGGCAGGTTCGCCTCATCCGCGCCGAGCCAGGAATAGATCGGCACCATGTTGCCCTGCTGCAAGCCGAAGCTGAACTGGAGGCCGAGGAAGCCGAGGTTCATTTCGACAACCCGCACCAGCGAAAGGATCGGCTTGCGCTTCGGGCTCCCGCTCTTGGTGCCTGTCGCGCTTCCTTGGGGCTTGTTCAGGTCCACCGGCTTTCTCCCGCACGACTCTCCAGGGAGCCTTTGCCCACCCGCTTACCTCAAGGTTTACGTTGATTCAATCGAGTGAATTAAATTGTTTGCGTTCACTCCAATTCATCCAGCCACGCCACTGCCGGCTTCGCCCGCCGGTCAACGGTCAGGCGGAACACGTCTGGCCGCGCATAATGCCCGACGGAATCGAAATCGTAGCGCGCTCGCGCAATCTCGGCCGGGTCGATATCGGCATAGAGCACCGTCTCTCCGCCATAGTCCGGCCCCGCCAGAACCTCGCCCAGCGGCCCGACGATCAGGCTGCCCCCGCGCATCAGCACGGTCTCCGCGTCCTCGCCCAGCACGCATTCCTGCCCCTCTGGCAGATCGCGCCGCCGCAGGAACTGGCAGGCGGAGAGCACATGGCAGCGCCCCTCCAGCGCGATGTGCCGCATGGTTGAAACCCACCCGTCGCGGTCATCCGCCGTCGGTGCACAATAGAGGGTCACGCCCTGCCCATACATCGCCATGCGCAGCATCGGCATGTAGTTTTCCCAGCAGATCACCGCACCCACCGTGCCCAGCGCAGTCTCCACCGCGGGCAAGGTAGAGCCATCACCAAAGCCCCAGACGAGCCGCTCCGCCGCTGTCGGCATCAGCTTGCGGTGGTGCGCCATCGTGCCCGCCGCGCCGTCGATGATCAGCGCGGTGCAATAGAGCGTCGAGCCCAATCGCTCGATCACCCCGATCACCACGACCATTCCCGCAGCCCCCGCCGCCTCGCGCACCAGCGCAATCTCCGGCCCATCCAGCGTCACTGCTGCGGCGAAATACCGCGCATAGGCCTCCCGCCCCTCTGGCAGTCGCAGCCCGATGGGCGCGCCAAACCGCGCTCCCTTGGGATAGCCGCCGATGAAGGCCTCGGGAAACACCGCCAGCCGCGCGCCTGCGGCACCGGCTTCGGCAATCAGACGGGCAGCCTTGGCCGCAGAAGCGGCGCTACCAGCCGGGTCGGAGGCCGCCTGCACAACGGCGGCACGAAAGGGAGAAATGCTCATGGCGCGAAACCTAGCAGCGCCCATGCGCTCCTGCGATTGCTATCTGCACGCCCCGCGCGCTACGAAAGCAGCCAACGAAAAGGGGAGAGCGAGATGAGCGAACCGGCAGCCACAGGCGTCTGCCTCGTCATCGGTGCGGGCGAAGGGCTGGGCGGTGCCATCGCGCGGGCCTTCGCGCGCACCGGCCTCACCGTTTGCGTCACGCGCCGGGCGCGCCATCTTGATCAGATCGAAGCGCTCTGTGCCCAAATCCGCGCTGAAGGCGGCAAGGCCCATGCCTTCGGTGTCGATGCCCGTTCGGAAGAGGAAACCGCCGCCCTGTTCGCCCGCATCGAGCGCGAGATCGGTCCGATTGCCGTCACCGTGTTCAACATTGGTGCCAATGTCCGCTTTGGTATTCGCGAAACGACTGCGCGCGTGTTTCACAAGGTCTGGGAGATGGCCTGCTTCTCGGGCTTCCTTGCGGGCCGGGAGGCGGCGCGCGTGATGGCACCGCGTGGGTGCGGCACGATCCTGTTTACTGGCGCCACAGCCTCGCTGCGCGGCGGCGCCGGGTTCGCCGCCTTCGCCGCTGCCAAGCACGGCCTGCGGGCGCTTGCCCAGTCGATGGCGCGCGAGCTTGGCCCGGCAGGCATCCACGTCGCCCATGTCGTCTGCGACGGCGCGATTGACGGCACCTTCCTGCGCTCCCGCGTGGAGGACGTCGGCCCGTTGCTCGCCGAAGATTCCGTGCTCAAGCCTGAAGATGCCGCACAGGCCTTCGTCATGCTGCATCAGCAACCCCGCTCGGCCTGGACGCACGAGCTTGATCTACGCCCCTGGCAGGAGCCTTTCTGACATGACCAGATCCGTTGAATTCATTTTCGATTTCGTGAGCCCCAACGGCTACCTTGCGTGGTGGCCCTTGAAGGAGATCGCCGCGCGCAAGGGCGCCACGATCACCATCACGCCCGTGCTGCTCGGCGGCATGCACAAGCTCACTGGCAATGCCCCGCCGTTCGTGCGCGATGCCGAAGTGAAGGGCAAGAACGCTTACGCGCAGCTCGAAATGCAGCGCTTCATCGTGCGCCATGGCCTCACGAAGTTCCGCATGAACCCGGCCTTTCCGTTCCGCTCGGTCGAGCTTCTGCGCCTGCTCCTTGCCGCCATCGAGCTTGGCTGCGGCGAAGTGTTCGCGGAGAGCTTCCTGCGCGCGATCTGGGAAGAGGGGCTCGATCCGTCAGACGCCGTCGCCGTCGATGCCGTCATCGCCGCTGCCGGCCTCCCCGCCGCAGCGCTAGCCGAAGGGGCGCAGTCCGCTCCGATCAAGGATCGGCTTGCCGCCAACACGCAAGATGCCGTCGATCGCGGCACCTTTGGTATCCCTACCTTCTTCGTGGGTCAGGAGATGTTCTTCGGCAAGGAACGGCTTGCGCAGATCGAGGAGATGCTGGGGGCAGCGGGAGACTGAGAACGGATGATCAGCGCGCTTCGGCCAGCCAGCCGATGCAGCGCCGCAGCAGGTCTTTGAACGATGCCTCGTCCCACGGACCGCGCGCGACCGGTGCCTCGTCCATCAGCGGTCGGGCATCGAAGCGCCCGCAGGCATGGCCGAGCGGACTGTAGACCACCTCGCCTTCCCCGAAACGGCGCACGTAAAGCTGGGGGCGAGGGGGATCGTCGTCCCACTGCCCAAGCAGATAGCCGGGCGCCTCGCCTTTGTACCGTGCGCTCAGCAGCGTGCGGTAGTCGCATAGCGGCGCCGAGATATAGGGCTCATCGGTGACCGTGAAATCCTCAAGCATGCGGGTGATCGGATGATCGCGATCCTCGACATGGATGTGCATGGTCTGCGCCGCGAGATGCGCGACGAAGCGGCTGCCAAGGAGGTCCATGAAAGCGGGCGCGACGGTCTCTGCTGTCGGCTTCACAAGGCCCGGGATGCGCACGCCGCTGGCGATGATCTCCGGCCCGTCGGTGAACTCCAGCCCCGCGTTGGCACCGTGCAGCGCAAACAGCCGGCCGCCGCCAGAGACGAAGTCCGCCAGCGCCTGCGCCTCTGCTTCGGACGGCATGAGGTCGCACGTGTAGAGCACCACGGCAGCAAACCCGGCAAGATCGCCAACACCGCTGAAATCATCCGCGCAGCGCACGCGGATGCGATCATCCTCGGCCATGAGGTTGAGCAGCACGAGGCGGGCCAGATCGAAATCGTGGTATTTGCCTCCGGTCACGAGATGGATGCGGACAGGTTCGCTCATGCAGCGGACTCCAGAGGGATGAGATAAGGTGCCGCCCCGTTCCACCGCGCGGCGGTGCGCTCAGAGAGAGCGAAGAAGTCGCGAGTGGAGGGGGCGTCGGTGATCAATTCGATGAACAGGCCGAGCGTGCTGCGGCAATCGTAGTAGCGCAGCTCCACGGCCTCGTTCAGCCGTCCGGTCGTGACTGGCGGCCCTGCATCAAAGGTGGCGGCGGCCTTGTCGAGATCAGTTACGAGGAACGCGTGGTGATGCGCGCGGCAGTCGCCGGGTTGCAGCGGCGCATCGCCATAGACGTTGGGCCACGCGCCGGAGGGCTGGATCAGCTCGATCATCTTGTCGCCAAGTTGGGCAAAGGCGATGTCGAGCGTGAGCGCCTGCGGCTCGCCGCGATAGGTCCAGTCGCCGAACGTCATGCCCGGCATGTGGATGAACGGCCCTGCGCCGGTGCGCCGGGCCCAGCTATCGACGCTGGCGGCCAGATCGCCGACGACATAGCCAAGCTGCATGATCGGGCCGTGCATGGCGACCGGGCCTTTCTAGTCGAGCGAGGAGGGCGTGCCGTGCCAGGCGAAGGGGCGTTCCTGCATCCGGCGGAAGAAATCCTTCAGCCACCCCGCTTTGTCCGGGATCGGCTGGCCGTGGTTTTCGCCGAACTGGAGGAAGCAGTAGAGGTATATGTCTGCCAGCGTGTAGCGGTCGCCGCAGACGAACTCCCGGCCTTGCATCACGCCATCGAGCCACACCATCCGGTAGCGTGACTTTGCCTTGAGAACGGCGGCGGCTTCGAGCGGCAGGAGGCTTTTCACGACCGCCCCGTCGATCGTCTTGTCACCTTCGAAAAACGCGCGGCCTTCCTCGGTCGAGAAGCCCTCGCCCATCGGCCAGGCGATGTTCTGGTCGATCCTGCGCACCCACATGCGGGTTTCCGCGCGCTCTTCGGGGGTTGATCCGATCAGCGGCGGATCGGGCCGGATATCCTCGAAGTATTCGCAAATGGCCGTGACTTCGGTGATCGCGGTGCCATCATCGAGTTCGAGCGCGGGGAGTTCACCCATCGGATTGATCCGGGTGATGAACGGCTCGCGCCGGTTCTCGCGCGTGAACAGGTCGACGAACCGCCGCTCCAGCGCGATGCCCTTTTCCTGCGCGAAGATCCAGGCGATCCACGGATTGGGTGCAAACAGGTCGAAATCGTAGAAGATCATGTGTGCCTCCTCTGGGGACCGCCGGGACCGAACTGCGTGCTAGAACTTGCCCTCGAACGACAGACCCACGGTGCGCGGGTAGACGATCTGGTTCTGGCCACCGGGCCGATTGAGCGGGCCGACCGTGTTGCCGACGTTGTCGCTGAAGATGCCTGCTTCCCAGCGGTCTGTGCCGATGCTGGCGCGGACATAGCCGATCCCGTTGAACGGCGCGTAGACACCGTTGAAGATGCTCTGCTGGCGCGAACGGTAGCTATAGCGCGCATTGAGCCGCAGCTCGAGGCCGTTGGACCCGATCTCCTGCTGATAGCTGCCACCCAGATTGAAGGTAGTCTTGGCTGTGCCCGGCAACTGGTTGCCTTCGCGCAGTTGGGGAATCTTGGCGACGATGGGTGCGGCCACGTTGTGGATCGTGGTCGAGTTGAAGTTGGCGTTGAAGTTGAGCGTCAGGCCGCGCAGCGGTGTGCGCCAGGTGATCGAGGGTTCGATGCCGTGGCCGCGCACATCACCGACTTGTGCCACGATGGTTTGCAGCGCGGGCGAGAGTTCGATCTGCGCTCTGGGCCAATCGACGTAGTACCCGGCCAGTTCGATCTGCAGCGTGTTGCCAAACAGGCCCCACTTGATGCCGCCCTCATAGTTCCACAGCGTATCGGGCGGGGAGATGTTGGAGAGATTGACACCCAGCACCGCATTGGATGCGCCGACAATCGAGGCCGAGGAAATCGCGCCGCTGCGGAAGCCCTTGGCAGCCTCGACATAGAGCAGCCCGCCGCCCGGTGCGTGATAGGCGATGTTGAAGCGCGGGTTGAAAGTGCTGTTGCTCGAACGGGTGGTGCTGCGGTTGGGGATGACACCGCCGGCGATCTCGAGCTGGCTGTTCTCCTCGAAGCGGCGCTTTTCCTTGTAGTAGCGCCCGCCGACCGTGAGATCGAGCTTGCGGTCGAACGCGGAGTAGGTCGCTTCGCCGTAGACCGCCCAGCCTTCGCTGAACAGCTGGTTGCGGTCGTTGACCGTGTTGAAGCCGGTGACGCCGGGCGCAACCACGAAGTCTGGCAGCTGGACCGTCTGCCCGCCCCGCGTATTGCCCTTCTGGTAGAAGAAACCAGCGATATACCGCAGCGGACCGGAACCGGACGAGGTTATGCGGATATCCTCGTTGAAGTTGTGCGTGACCAGCGGCCACAGCGACGTGAAGTTGCCGATGCCCGGAATGAAGCCGCCGTTGTTGGAAATGACGGTGTTCTTGATGTGGCCGGTCGAGCTTTGGAGTACGGCGAAGCCGAGGTCGTATTCGATATCGCCGCTGAACAGCCAGTAATCGGACAGCGCCTCGCCGAAGCGCTGGTCGATGCTGGCGGGATCGGAGAAGGTGATGCGATCCGACCAGTTCTGCTTGGTATCATTGCGCCAGGCCGAAAGGCGGATCGTCAGGTTCTCGCTTGGCTTGGCGAGCAACTTGATCCGACCGGTGAAGCTGGTGGCATGGTTGTCGTTCTTGACGCCGGTGGGGATGATGTCGGCATAGCCGCCGACTCGCTTGTAGCTGAGTACCCCGCGCAGCCCGACCTTATCACCGACAAGCGGCACGTTGAGCATGAGATCGCCCGAATAGCCGGGCTTGCCGCCGGTGACCAGATTGCCCGTCGCTCGGGCCGATCCGCCGGTGCGGTCAAGCTCCGGATCGTTGGTGAGCACCTTGATCGTGCCGCCGATCGAACCCAGCCCATAGAGCGTGCCCGAAGGCCCGCGCAGCACTTCGACGCGCTTGAGATCGTAGAAGTTCGCGACCGGCGCATAGGGGCGGCCGGGCATGGTGAAGGCGAAGTTGTCGAGATAATAGCCCACCGCTGGATCGCCGTCCGTCTCGGATGCGGCAATGGCGCGGATCTGGTAGGTCGTGCTGCCCGCGCCGATGGTTGCGCCGGTCGTGGCGCTGGGCACGAGCGAGATGGCCTGCGCAATGTCAGTCACGCCGGACCGGAGCAAGCTCTCGCCGCTCAGACCCTGTACCGCCTGCGGCACTGACATCAGCGCCTGCTCGCGGCGCTGCGCCGTCACGATGATCTCGCCGTCGTCCTTTATGGTGCCGGCCTCGGCCTGCGCCTGCTGGGCCAGTGCCGCATTCGATGCGAGCAGAACCGCCAGCGCGGCGGACGATGCGGCGTAGCGCCATGCAGCGGCGGCAGATTGGCACAGTTTCATTGGTTCTCTCCCCTCTTCTTGTTCATTTTCGCAGGTCGTAGTCGGGCCGGACTTCAGGCATTCAGGAACGGGCTCAGGCAGAGTGGAGCCATGGGTAGTCACCCATCAGGCAGCGATCGATCTGCTGGTGAAAGTGCCGGATGCGGACCTCCTGATCGCTCAGGATCATGCCGCGAAAGCCCAGTGATCCGGTCCCCTGCTGCATCGTGGCCATGTTGGAGCCATCCTGGCTGAGCACATTGGCGAGGAACGGATCGAAGGTCCCGTCAAAGGCCGCGCCGTAGTCTGTGAGTTCGCCGTGCCGATAGGTCCGGTGATTGACGACGGGGGGCTCGGAGCCCGGCTCGCGGCGCTCGGTGATGAGAAAATCGTAGTAGCAGATGCCCGGATCGGTCGGATGCGGCCGATAGCGGAACATGATCGAGCTTTCCGGCGTCTGGGTCAGCGTCGTGCCGGGAAAGAAGGTGTAGTGATACTGATGGACGAGCTGTTCATCGTTCATCCGCCGATATGGCATGTAGGTGTCGTTTTCGATGGCGCGCTTGGCCTTGATCACCTCGAGGTGGATGTCTTTCAGGCTGCCCTTGTAGTCGGCGGGCACGAGCGTGCCGATGCCGAGGAATTTCTCGCGCAGCGGGGTCAGCTCCTCGGCATTGCCGAGCAGTTCGCTGACGGTGAGATTGAAGTTGATCATGCGGCTGTGCACGCCGAGCAACTCGATCGGCACGTCGTAGCCCTCGGTGATGTTCATGAAATCCGAATGCAGCGATTCGAAGTGGTAGCTTTCGTTGAAAGCATCGTGCGCGTGCTTCCAGTTGCCGTTCCATTCGAAAGTGGCGCTGTCGATCAGCGTGAAGTTTTCCAGTTCGTAAGTCTCAAGATGCGAGCCCGCCTCGCCGAGATAGTCCCTGAGGCCGATGGCGTGCCGATCGAGGTTGAACCAAACCCAGCCGCCCCAGATCTCGGTACGAATGGCCGCGAGATCGAGTTCGCCCTGCGGCACACCGTCCCGGTACTGCGCGAACAGCTCGGGGCGCGCGATCATGTTGAGCGTGCCGTCGTTGTTCCACTTCCAGCCGTGGTAAGGGCAGGTGAACGTGTCGAGCGATCCGGAATCGACCTGGCACAGCAGATTGCCGCGATGCTGGCAGACGTTGAAGAATCCGCGGATTTCTCCGTCGTTCGAGCGGACGAACAACAGCGATTCCTTGCCCAGTGAATGCAGGCGGAAATCGCCCGGTTCGGCGAGCTCGGAGACGTGGCAGCCGACGTTCCAGGTCTTGGTCCAGACATGGTCCCATTCGCGCTGCATGAATTCGCGGCTGTGGAAACGTGTCCCGTCGATGCGCTGGTAGCCGATCGCCGGAATGGGTTTGCGCGGCACGAACGGCGGCGCCTGGGTGTCCTTCCTGCTTGCCCCCAAAGCCTCGATCAGTCGGTCTTCGATCTTCGCCATTACCCAGCCATCCTTGCTCAAGGTGCTCGTGGCCGCCTGACCCGCGAAAGAGCATGCCGGTGTCGTCCGGCCTGTCACGGCGGCGGGATCTGCTCCCGCTGACGCGCACCTTGCGCTCTCCCAATCGTGCCGTGGCGTTAAAACATGCCAGTCAGCTTGTTTTTAAAAACATCACAGCCAGCCCGGGCTGTCAATAAACATGCTAGCTGGCTGGTTTTAATGATAGGAGGATAGGGCAGGCTTGACTTGAGGCGGCAAATGCCCAGACGAAGTGGGCATGACACTGCGTTCGGAATCCGCACCATCCGAAAATAGCGATGATCCGGTGGTGGACGCCGCAGCTTCTGCCGCGCCTCTTCCAGCCTCGCGCGCCAAACGCTCAGCGCGAACCGCCGGAGCCTCTCCGCGTCAGGCCGCCAAGAGCGAAGCGATGCGCCTGCGCGTGCTGGAGGCTGCCGTCGATTGCCTTCAGGAAGGCAAATCGCATGAAGTTTCGATTGCGGTCATTGCCGACCGCGCGCAGATTTCCCGCGGTGCCGTGCAGTATCATTTCGCAACCCGGCGCGAACTCCTCTGCGCCGTCATCGCCCATATCAATGCGCGTCGTCTCCAGCAGTTTCGTGCCGATCTCCGGGAGATCGGGCCGGGCGACGACCTTGCCGACCGGATCGTCGATACCCACTGGAAGCACCTCGGCGAGCGGGACTTCCTCGCTTACCAGGAACTCGTTCTGCTGGCGCGGAGCGATCACGATCTTACCGAGGCCTTCGCCCCGCTCTACCAGGATTTTCTCGGTGAATGGTACGAAACGGCTCGGCGTGCCTTCGGCTGGAGCTACCGCGACCGCGAGGTCATGAAGGCGGGTAACATCGCGCATTACCTGCTCGAAGGCATGGCCTATGGCCAGCTTGCCGGGCAACTTTCCAGCGAAGTCGTCGCGGACATGCTCGATCACACCAAGTCGATCCTGCGCACGGCCATCCAGAAGAAGCAGGAAGGCGGCTGACCGCCGCGCCACATCCGATAATCCTCACAAGCCTGATACGGGAGAGCACGATGAGCGGCCGATTTGTAGGCAAAGTCATCCTCGTAACTGGCGCCGCATCGGGCATAGGGCGCCGCACCGCCGAGCGGCTGGTCGCCGAAGGTGCGCTTATCCATGGTGCCGATCTCGCCCCGGTTTCGATCGAAGGCGCAACCGGTCACCGGCTCGACGTGACGAGCGAGGCGGACTGGCAATCGCTGATGAGCAGCATCGTCCACCAGCATGGCCAGCTCGACGGCCTCGTCAACGCGGCCGGGGTGATCCGCATGGGCACGACCGCTGAAACCACGATCGAGGACTTCCGGCTGGTGATGGCGGTGAATGTCGAGGGCACATTCCTGGGCTGCAAGCACGCGATGCGCGCGATGCAGCCACGCGGCACGGGCACCATCGTCAACATCTCCTCCACCGCCGGCCTTCGCGGCTCCCCCGGCGCAGCTGCCTACACCGCCAGCAAAGGCGCGGTGCGCCTGCTGACCAAGACGACCGCGCTCGAAGCCATCGCGCTGCCCAGCCGGATCCGGGTGAACTCGGTCCACCCGGCGCTCACCAACACCCCCATGGCCGATGCCATCGTCGACCAGCTCGGCGGTGCAGACGAAGTGCGGCAGGCCCTTAGTGATCTGATGCCCTCGGGCCGGCTGGCGGAACCGGACGAAATCGCCAGCGCGATCCTGTTTCTGCTCTCGGACGATGCAAGCTACATGAATGGCTCAGAGCTTGTGGTCGATAACGGCTTCACCGCGCGCTGAACGGAGAGGCACCCTGCCTCCGCAGCATCAGCCGCCTCGACATTGCCGCTCAGTCGATTGTCGAAGCGCCGTCCACCACCAAGCTGCTGCCAACGGCGAATGACGAGCGATCAGAAAGCAGCCACATCACTGCCTCGGCAACTTCGCGGGGCTGGCCAAGGCGGCCAATAGGATGATTTGCGACCGCCGCATCGTGCAGGCCGGGTGTTTCAAACAGCCCTGCTGTGAGGTCGGTATAGATGAATGCGGGGCAGACCGCATTGATGCGGATGCCTTGCGCTGCATATTCGAGCGCGGCGGTCTTGGTCAGGCCGACGACGGCATGCTTGCTGGCGACATAAGCGCTTTGGCCAGCCCATCCGATAATCGCAGCGGCAGAGGCTATGTTCACGATCGCCCCGCGCCCTTGCTGCTTCATCACTCCAAGCTGGGCTTGCATGCAATGCAGCACGCCCATGACATTGACGTCCAGCACCCGGCTGAACACCTCCACCGGATACGCGAGCACATCGGCTGAAGCGCCTACAATTCCGGCGTTGTTTACGGCCCCGTCCAGCCGCTTGTGCAGCTGAACCGCCTGTTCGATCGCGGTATGCACATCGGCTGCCGAAGTAACGTCACCGGTATGACAGCTTACGCGCAGTCCTTGTTCCAGCAAGGGTCCGGCCACGGCTTCCATTGCCGCTGCGTCGAGATCGAACAGCGCAAGGTGTGCACCTGCAGCGCCCAGCGCTTCAGCGATCGCGCGGCCGATCCCAGCTCCTGCGCCGCTGACGAAGATGGTCTGGCCGGCAAGGCCGCGATCGTTTTCTGGCGCAACGTTCGTCATGTCCATTTTCTCTCTCGTATGGCTGCTGCCAGCGGGTTGGCTGCTCTCTAAAGGTAGGCGCTGTCGCATGGTCCTGCCCCGGCGGCCTTGGCAGGATGGTCGGTGCCGTGCGGATTATCCATGACGCCATCCGCCAGTTTCTTACCGTGCGCCGCCATGAATCAGCCGCGGCATTCGGGCTCAAGTCGGGTTCAGTCGAAGCCCATTGGGAGCCCGCCACGTTCGGTCCGCCTCTTGCAGATGCCCCCGATCCTCTCCCCACCAGGCCGTGGCCTGATGCTGGCAATTCAGCGCGGTTTTCTGGGGATCTGTCCAGCTGGATGCGAACATCTGTGTACAGGGAGGTGGAGCGGTAGCGGGAACCGAGAAAACCACTGGTTCTAGGCACTTTCTGGGAACCAAAGTGATGCTGGTAGCCCTATGCCTTCACTACTTGCGATACTACAAGCGGTGCTGGATGTCATCAAACGTCTCTGGATTGCAGAGGGATACGAGACTGGCGTTCGCAAACCTGCCCTGATCGCCATGAGTCGGACTCGTCTTTACAGTCTCGATAAAACGATCGGCGCGATCGGCAATTGCAGCTCCTCCGATGAACTGGGACTTTGCAGCCACTTCGCAATCAATCTGGTCTGGCCGCCATCGAGACGGCGATGAATTAGCTGTGTCTGAGCTGCCAGTGGGAAGACGGCGGCTTGCGACCAATTTACGCCGTTCCGATCCTGCGGTCATCAACGAGACGCCCGGTGAACGATCAGTTCGTACCCGACACCGATCAATTAGGCACGGTCGGCATCGTCTTCCGGGAAAGGACGCACAGGCCGGTGTCGCCAACATAGCGGTTTTTCCCCGCGCTAAGGATGTTCGTCAGAATGAGTAGTTTCCGTCTCTGCCATCTACTGCGCTTATCGGGTCAAGCAAATTGGTTGCCAAGGTGCAGCGCCTGTCAACCGGACCTGATGGCAAAGGAAACGAGATTGTTTTTCCGGTTTGCCGATCTCGACCAACGAAGCGGTAGACGAGTCCTTGTCCCATCGACGCTGCACCCTGGCAATTCCGCCGCAAACTCGGGAAAAAACAAATCAGCAACGATTTTCCAGTTGTCTGCATAGGCGGATCGGCCGGCGGTCTCGAAGCCTACATCCGGCTGTTGCAGCATTTTCCCAGCGATCTCGGCGTCGCAATCGTCATCGTCAACCATTTGCGGGTCGTCGCGACACGGCTCCATGAAATTCTTCCACGCTACACAGCGATGCCGGTTGAATTGATCACCGAAGGATTGGATATCCAGCCTGATCGCGTTTTCATCATTCCATCGCGGCGCGATCTGCATGTGTGCGACGGTGGTTTTCGCCTTGAACCAATATCCAAGCCGCGCGGATGGCCCGACGTCATTACCGTTTTTCTCCAGTCGCTGGCGCAGAACTGGCAAGGCAAGATCATCGCCGTTATCGTCTCTGGCTACGACGGCGACGGCGCTGACGCCTTGTGCCGGGTCAGGGATGTAGGCGGCACCACCATCGCCCAGCAACCCGCAAGCGCCAAGCAACCGGACATGCCGGACAGTGCGATCGCATCAGGTTGCATCGACTATGTGCTCGCACCCGAAGCCATCGGTGAAAAAATCCGCAAGATTACGCGGGCGGCACCTGCGGGTTGACTGCAAGAGGCGCGGTAGGTCATCCGCTACGGCTACCGCCGCTTCCACGTCCTTCTTCGTCAGGAAGGATGGGAGATCAACATGAAGCGAACGCACAGGATTTACAATGAGTTGGGCCTCCAGCTTCGCAACAAGACACCCAAGCGCAGGGTAAAGGCGAAGCTGAGGGAAGACCGCTGCGCGGCCTCCCACGTGAATTATGTTTGGGCCATCGATTTCGTTCATGGATTGTCCCCCGGGCGTGGGGGTATCGAATGGGCCTCTTGCAGATACCCCCCAATCATACCCCCAAAGACTGGTGGCTGAATGCGAGCGCGGGTGAACGCTTGCGGCCTGATAACCGCTAAAAACCTTGGATTTTGCGGGTTTGTCTAGACGCCTACGGACGCGGCTGGACGGGAAACTGGAGCGGGTAGCGGGAATCGAACCCGCCTAGCTAGCTTGGAAGGCTAGTGCATTACCACTATGCTATACCCGCGCTCGACGTCGGCTCTGCCACGGCGCGCTTATGCCCGTCAACCTCCTGCCCACCGCTCCATCACACTACGACCCGCCCGAACGGGTGCCTTGCCCTGCGCCTCGCTAGCGGCTATTGTTATAACACATAACCTATTTCCGGAGAGTGACGTGCCCCAAACCGCCCAGCCTGCCCAACGGTCCTCTGCGCTAGAGCGGTTGCTGCGCCCGCGTTCGGTCGCGGTTGTCGGCGCTTCGGACAAGCCCGGCGCGCTTGGCACCACGCTGCTCTCCAATCTCGATGCCAATGGCTTTTCCGGCGACATCTATCCGATTAATCCTAAGCGCGAGAGCCTGGGCGGCCGCGCTTGTCTGCCGGGAATCGAGGCGCTGCCGCTGGGCGTCGATGCTGCCGTCCTCGCCATTCCGCGCGCGGGCGTGCTCGATGCGGTAAAGGCGCTCGCCGCGCGCAAGGTTGGCGGCGTGGTGATCTTCGCCGCCGGGTTTGCCGAAGGCGGGCCAGAGGGGCTGGCTGAACAGCGTGAAATCGCCCGCATCGCACACGAGGCGGGCATGGTCGTGGAAGGCCCCAATTGCCTCGGCCTCGTCAACTATGTTGATCGCATCCCTTTGACCTTCGTGGAAACCGAGGCGCGGCCCCCTGCGGGCAAGCGCGCTATCGGCGTCGTCTCGCAATCGGGGGCAATGGCCGCCGTGCTCGGCACCGTGCTCCTCGCCCGCGATTGCGGCGTGTCCTATTCGGTTTCCACCGGCAACGAGGCGGCGAGCGGCGTCGAGGATTATGTCGATTGGCTTATCGACCAGCCAGACACCCACGTCATCGCGATGATCGTCGAGCAATTCCGCAAGCCCGGACGCTTCCTCGCCGCCGCTGCCCGCGCCGCTGCTGCGGGCAAGCCGATCGTGCTGCTCCATCCCGGCACCTCCAGCGCCGCGCGCGAATCCGCTGCAACGCATACCGGCGCGATGGCGGGCGATTATGCGTTGATGCGCGCCAAGGTGACTCGCGCCGGGGTCATCATGGCCGAAACGCTGGAAGAACTCGGCGATATCGCCGAAATCGCGCTGCGCTGCCCGGCGCTGCCTTCGGGCCGCACCGCCGTCCTTGGCGAATCGGGTGCGTTCAAGGCGCTGACGCTCGATCTGGCGGAATCGCTCGGCCTGCCGCTCGCGCCGCTGCATGACGCAGATTCGCCTGCGCTGCGTGCGGCGCTGCCGCCGTTCGTACCGGTCAGCAATCCGCTCGATATCACCGCGCAGGGCCTCTCCGAACCGGCGATCTACACGCGCTGCCTTGAGGCCCTGCTGGATGATCCGCGCGTGGGCACCGTGCTGGCGGGGATCATTCAGGCCGAAGCGATCACGTGCGCTATCAAGTTTCCGCCGATCCTTGCCGCTGCCACTGCAAAACCGCTGACCAAGCCACTGATCTTCGCAGGGCTTGATGAAGGCGCAGCCGTCCCGGGGGAACGTATCGCAGCGCTGCGGGCAGCCGGCATCCCGTGGTTCCCTACCACCGAACGCGCGCTGCGCGCGATTACGCGCCTCACGCAGTTCTCGGCGCGCGATACCAGCACAAATGCTCAGGCGCCGCTGGCCGTGCCCGGCCTTGCCGCCGAAGCGGGCGTGATCCCCGAATACAAGGCCAAGGCTCTGCTCGGCCCGCTCGGCATTCCTTTCCCGGCGGGCCAGTTCGCTGCCAGCGCAGAGGAAGCCGTCGCCGCTGCCGAAGCGCTCGGCTATCCCGTCGCGATGAAGGCGCAGGCTGCCGCGCTAAGCCACAAGAGCGACGCAGGCGGCGTGATCCTGAACCTTGCCGATGCCGCCGCCGTACGCGCCGCATGGGAGCGGATGCATTCCAGCGTCGCCGCCTATTCTGCCGCCATTACGCTCGATGGCGTGCTGATCGAGGGGATGGGCGCGCGCGGTGTGGAAATGATCGTCGGCGCGAAGAACGATCCCGAATGGGGGCCGGTCCTGCTCGCGGGCTTCGGCGGCGTGACGGCAGAAATCCTGGGCGATGTCCGCCTGCTTGCCGCAGACATGACGGCAGAGGCAGTCGAAGCCGAACTGATGAAGCTCAAAAGCGCCGCCATCCTCACCGGCTATCGCGGCGCGCCTGCGCTCGATGTGCGTGCGCTCGCGCAGCTTATCGTCACTCTCGGGCGCGTGCTGCGCGCGGAACCGTCGATCCGCGAAGTCGATCTCAATCCGGTGATCCTGCACCCAAAGGGACAAGGTGTCGTTGCGCTTGATGCGCTGATGGTGGTGGAGGGGTAACGCTCAGCGCGGCGCTGCCGTCTTTTCTGCCTTGGTAATCGCCGCGCGGGTGATCGGTTCCATGATCGCATAGCCCTTGGCGTTCGGATGGATGCCATCGGGTGCGATGTCGGGGTTCAAGCCGCCCTCGGCATTGGCCAGCGCGCCGTGGTAATCGGCGTAGACTGCCCCCTTCGCCCGCGCGAGATCGCGCAGCCAGGCGTTGAGCATCATGACCTGCTTCGCGGGCGCAAGCGCGGGCTTCCACGGGAACTTTGCGGCGGGCAGAATGCTGCCCAGCACAATCCCGATACCATTGGCCTTGGCGATATCGACCATCGCCATCACGTGGTTCTGGTACATTTCCGGGCTATTCGGGCCGGTGTTCCCGGCCAGATCATTGGTGCCGATCATGATGTGCACCACGCGCGGGCGCAGCCGCACCACGTCCTGATAGAACCGGACGAGGATCTGCGGGCTCGTTTGCCCGCCGATGCCGCGACCCACCGCGCCGCCTGCAAACAGCGCAGGCGCGAGCGGCACCCAGTTCTCGGTGATCGAATCGCCGATGAACACCACGCGGGGCGGGGCAGCGAGCTGCTTGTCCGCCTCCTGATAGCGGCATTCCCAGCCCCAGTCGTTCTTGAGGACATAGGGATGGCCGAACCACAGCCCGCTTTGATCAGGGCAGGGCTTCGCCATCATCCCGTCGCCCGGCGCGGTGACAGGCGGGGAGGGCGGAGGCCAGCTTGGCGCCGTGGCGTTCTGGGCCAGCGCAGGGCTTGCCAGCAAGGCCAATGCAGCCGCGATCCCCCCCGCTGTCACCCGCCGCATCAGATGATCCCCACCGCCTTGCCAGCCCGCTCGAACATGCCGGTGATCACCGCCACTTGCTCTGCCGTATGTTCCGCGCAAAGCGAGCAGCGCAGCAGGGTCATCCCCGCGGGCGTGGCGGGCGGGCGGGCAAGGTTCACATAAAGCCCCTCGTGCAGCAGCGCTTCCCACATCATCGCGCCGCGCTCCAGATCGGGCATGATCACCGCGATGATCGCGCTCTGCGGCTCTGCCGTGCCCAGCTTGAAGCCCAGCTGCGTCAACGCGCCGTGCAGTGTGCGCGAGTTTTCCCACAAGTGCGCGCGCTTGTTTCCGGCATGCATCAGCTTGCGGATCGAAGTGGCTGCAGTGGCCACCACGCTCGGCGGCAGGCTCGCGGTAAAGACATAGGGGCGGCACACCAGCCGCATGATCTCGAACTTCGGGTGGTTCGAAACGCAAAAACCGCCGACCGTGCCGACCGACTTGGAGAACGTGCCGATCACGAAATCGACATCCTCCAGCACGCCCTGATCCTCGGCCACGCCGCGCCCGTTGGGGCCGATGAAGCCCATCGAATGCGCTTCATCCACCAGCACCATCGCGCCGTGCGACTTGGCGATGCGGATCATTTCCTTGAGCGGGGCAATATCGCCCAGCATCGAGTAGACGCCTTCAAGGATCACCAGCTTGCCCGCGCCTTCGGGAATGCGCTTCAGGCGCTTTTCCATCGCCTCGATATCGTTGTGCTTGAACGGCACGACTTCGGCGTCGCCCATCTTGCAGCCATCCCAGATCGAGGCGTGGCTATCGATATCGAGCACGATGTAATCGCCCTTGCCCGCGATCGTGCTGATGATGCCGAGGTTGGCCTGATAGCCGGTGGAAAACACCATGGCATGATCCATGCCATAGAATTCCTTGAGCGCCTCTTCCACCGCGCGGTGGCCCGCATACGTGCCGTTCAGCACGCGGCTGCCCGTGGTGCCTGCGCCGAAATCATCGAGCGCCTGCTTGCCCGCCGCAATCACATCCGGGTCGAAGGTCATGCCCATGTAGTTGTAGGTGCCGAGCAGGATCGTCTCACGCCCGCTGCAGATCGCGGTGGTGGGCGAAAGCACTTTCTCCATCACTAGGCTGAACGGATCGGTCACGCCCGTGGCCAGCAGCGAACGGCGCGTCTCGATCAGTGGATCGAACTTGGAAAAGAGATCGGTCGGGGCGAGTTCGGTGCCCGAAGTTTCCGGCGGAGTCATGGCGTTCATGTGTTCAGCCCTGCAGCTTGGTCACAGCATCGATGAGCTGGCCATACGTCTCGATTTCGGCCTGCTGGTTCATGCTGATGATGATGTCGAATTCGTCCTCGATGGCGGCCACGAAATCCATGACCGTGAGGCTGTCCCACTCGAGATCCCCGGCAAACGAGGTGGTTTCGCCGATAGCAACGCCGTTCTTGTTGAACGGTTCGATCACTTCGGTAATGCGTGCGGCGGTGGCGGCGCGATCCATATTGGTCATTCTCCGGGTGTGAGGCGCCAATGCCCCAAGAATAAGGCTGAAAAGCGGCCAGCAGCATCGCTTGTCAAGCGCAAGGCGAGTGTGTCACTTTCGTGAAGCCGCGCGGCGGGCGCGGCAACCTCTTCGGGAGAGCGCAGCTGGACGATCCGATCCCCCATTCCGAGCCGCCGAAGCCTACCCCTTCGCCGCTGTCGCCATCCGGTTATTCGAACCACGCCATCCACCTTGTCCGTACCGCGCAGGGCATCAATCTGGCGCTGAGCCAGATGGCCGATTCCAAGGCTTCGATCCTGATGGGCGCCACGTTTGTGGTGTTCACCATCACCGTGGGGCAGGCCCGCAATGGCAGCCTGCCCGCCGCGCTGCTGGTTCTCGCCGCGTTTGCTTTCGCATCCGCCATATGCGCCGTGATGGCCGTGCTGCCCTCGATCGGCAGACCATCGCGCAGCGCCGTGCCGCAGCGCCCCAACAAGCTGTTCTTCGGTACCTTCACCGCGATGGACGAGGACGAATGGACCGAAAGCGTGCTGGCGGACCTGCGCGCGGACGAAACCGTGTTCCGCACGATGCTGCACGACATGTACCAGAACGGCCAGGTCTTGCAGCACAAGAAGTACCGCTACCTTGGCTACGCCTACCGCCTGTTCATGGCGGGGCTGACGCTGACGGTCCTCGTGTTCATCGGCGAGTATCTGCTGGCGCGGGCCTGAGGCCGATCAGACCAGCCCTTTCACGGCCATCATGAACGGCCCGATCGAAACCGGCTTCGCCAGATACCCTTCGGCACCGGCTTCGCGGATGCGTTCCTCGTCGCCCTTGCCGGCATAGGCTGTCACCGCCAGCACCGGGATCAGGCGCAGGCCGGGATCGCCCTTGAGGGCTTCGATCAGTTCCAGCCCGGAAATGTTGGGCAGCTGGATATCCATGATGATCAGGTTTGGTACGAATTCCCTTGCGCGAACAAGTACATCACGTCCATCAGCAAGCGGTTCCACGGCAAAGCCGCCGGCCTTGAGCACATCGCAGAACAGCTTTCGGTTGAGGTCGTTGTCCTCGACAACCAGAATTCTTTTTGCCACTGAACGCCGGTATCCTCATGCTCGACTGAAGCACCTGCCTAAAGAGCCCGGAAGGCCCTGACAATCGCTCGTGAAACCGCCTCACCGCACGATTCCGTGCCCGATGCTGCTGCCACCGCGCTGCAGGCGCTCGGCTGGGTGCTGGGCGATGGTCCGCGTGCAGAACGGTTCCTGTCGCTTACGGGGCTGACGCCGGAGGAATTGCGCGCTGGGCTCGGTGATCCTGCGGTGCAGGGTGCCGTGCTGGATTTCCTTTGCGGGCATGAGGCGGATCTGATCGCGGCGTCCGAAGCGCTGGGCATGGCCCCGGCCGCTCTCGCCGCCACTCGGGAGAGATTGAGATGAAGGTTTCAGCATGACCAGACCGCTGGTGATCAGCGATTGCGATGAAGTTCTGCTGCATATGATCGCGCCCTACAAGGATTGGCTGGGCGAGCAGCATGAGATTGATTTCGTGATGGAAAACAGCGATTTCAGCAAGGCCATGCGCTATGCGGGGACGGGCGATCCGGTCCCCCCGGCGAAAATCTGGCGTTTGCTTGGCCTGTTTTTCGATACTCAGATGCACCGTCAACCCGCCATTGCCGGTGCGGTTGCGGGGATCAACGCGCTGGCCGAACATGCCGAGGTGGTGATCCTGACGAACCTCAACGATGACCGCCGCGAAGCCCGCGCTCGCCAGCTT
>JBIPOH010000124.1:0-8915 GCA_044379435.1 Novosphingobium sp. | reverse complement strand
CGAGTCTTCACCAATCAGGGGCCAAAGGGCCCTGCGCTCAAGGCTATTCTCGATGAATACCAGCCCAGCCGCGCGGTGTTCATCGATGATCTGCCGCAGCACCACGGCTCGGTGATGGAGATTGCGCCGCATGTCAGCCGCCTGCACCTGTGCGGTGAGCCGATGATCGCCCGCCACATCGATTGCGCGCATGAGAAAGGCCATGCCCACGCCCGTATCGACCAGTGGGAGTACGCGCTGCCCTGGCTGATGGACCGGATTAACGGAGTTGACGATGACTGATACCCCCAACGCAAGGCTGGCAGCACTTGGCCTCACCCTGCCCGCGCCCGCAGCGCCGGTCGCCGCCTATGTTCCCACGGTCGAGGCGGGCGGCTTCCTTTATGTTTCTGGGCAGGTTTCGTTCGTCGATGGCACGCTGGTCAAGGGGCGGCTCGGCGAGGATGTCAGCCTTGAAGAAGGCGTCATCGCCGCACAGGGCTGCGGCCTCATGCTTCTGGCACAGGCGCAGGCCGCGCTCGGTTCGCTGGATCGGATCGCGCGGGTGGTGAAGCTGGGCGCGTTTATTGCCTCCACGCCTGATTTCACCGATCAGCCCAAGGTCGCCAATGGTGCCTCCGAACTGATGGTCGCGGTATTCGGGGATGCGGGCAAGCACAGCCGCAGCGCTGTTGGCGTGCCGGTCCTTCCCCTTGGCTGCGCAGTGGAAATCGATGCTGTATTTGCTCTCAATCCTGCTTGATCGCCTGCTGGCACCTCCGCCACCGGCGGAGAAGGTCGCTTGGCTCAAGGGCGTCACGTATGCGCACCGGGGGCTGCACGGTCCCGGGCTTCCGGAGAATGCCCTCTCGGCTTTTGCCGCCGCGATCGAGGCCGGCTTCGGCATCGAATGCGATGTCCAGCGCAGCTCTGACGGGCAGGCGATGGTCTTCCACGATTGGGAGCTGGATCGGCTAACGGCCGAAACCGGCCTGGTCATCGAACGCAGCGCGGCCAAGCTCGCCCAGATCCGCATTATCGGCAATGATGAGGACACGATCCCGAGCTTGCGCCAGTTGCTGGACCTCGTCGCGGGCCGCGTGCCCTTGCTGATCGAGGTGAAGACCCGGCCCTCCACGCGCATTCCCGCCATCTGCCTGGCCGTGCGCCGCATGCTCGAAGGCTATCGCGGTCCGGTTGCGGTGATGAGCTTCGATCCGCGCGTATCCCACTGGTTCGCCCGCCATTCCAGCCACATCGTGCGCGGTCTCGTGATGATGGAAGAAGGCAGCCGTACTCTGTTTGCGCGCACCCGCCGCCACATCATGCTGTGGCGCGCCAAGCCGGATTTCATCGCCTACGACATCACCGACATGCCCAGCCGCTTTGCCAGCTCGCAGCGCAAGCGCGGCTTCCCGGTGCTGACCTGGACAGTCAACACGCCCGACCTGATGGAGCGCGCCCTCAAGCACGGCGATGGCCCGATTGCGGAAGGGGCGGGGATCGCGAAAGCTGGCAGCGCGTGAGCATTACAGCGCGCGTCCACCACGCTGTCGGCGAGATACCCGGCGCCGAGTGGGATGCGCTCGCGGGGGGCAGCAATCCCTTTACCAGCCACGCCTTCCTGACCTTGCTTGAGGAATCGGGCAGCGTCGGTGGGCGCAGCGGCTGGTCGCCGCTGCCGCTCGTGATCGAGGATGCTGCCGGGGTCGCCGCTGCTGCGCTTCCCGCCTATCTCAAGGGGCATAGCCAGGGCGAGTATGTGTTCGATCATAGCTGGGCCGATGCCTGGCACCGCGCGGGCGGCCAGTATTATCCCAAGCTCCAGATCAGCGTGCCCTTCACGCCCGCCACCGGACCGCGCCTGCTGACCGGCGAACACCCAGCTTTGGGCGTACCGCTGCTGCGCGTGGCTGAACAGATCTGTGAACAGAACAACCTTTCATCAGCCCATGCCACTTTCATCGAACCCGCGCAGATCCCGCTGTTCGAAGAAGCTGGCTGGCTGCTGCGGACCGATACCCAGTTTCACTGGGACAATGCAGGTTACGACACGTTCGACGATTTCCTCGGCGTGCTGTCTTCGGAAAAGCGCAAGAACCTGCGCAAGGAGCGCGCTAAGGCGCAGGACGGCGTGGAGATCCGCCAGTTGACGGGCGATGCCATCCTGCCCGAACACTGGGATGCGTTCTGGGTATTCTATCAGGATACCGGCGCGCGCAAATGGGGCCGCCCCTATCTGACGCGGGAGGCCTTCACCCTGATGAGCGAACGCATGGCGGACCGCATTCTGCTGGTGCTCGCCTTCATCGGCGGCAAGCCGATTGCGGGCGCGCTCAATTTCATCGGGGCAGAGGCGCTCTATGGCCGATACTGGGGCGCCGTGATCGACAAGCCCTTCCTGCATTTTGAACTGTGCTACTATCAGGCGATCGACGCGGCGATCGCGCTTGGGCTAAGCCGCGTGGAGGCAGGCGCGCAAGGCCAGCACAAGCTGGCGCGAGGTTACAAGCCAGTGCCGACATGGTCGGCGCACTACATTACCGATCCGGGCTTTCGCAGCGCTGTCGCCGATTTCCTCGAACGCGAACGACAGGGCGTGGCGCAGGAACAAGTGTGGCTGGCTGAACGCACCCCCTTCCGCAAAGGTTGAGCCCTTTGGATCAGGCGCGATCTGCTTTCTATGGCAGCGGATGCAGGGCCACATCGTCGAGGTGAACGGGTGACCGCGGCGCGAGCCAGATGGCAAGCTTGCGGGCCGGGCACGCCGCATCGACCGTGAAGGTCATGACATAGCGATCCTTTACCGTGCCATCCGGCGTTCCCGGCTCGGTGTTCTCCAGCTGTTCGTCGCAGTCCAGCGAGACGGAAATCGCCCGCGCCGCTGGCGCAGGCGTGTCCGGTGTGCGCCAGCTCAACTGGTAGGTGCCGGGGGGCAAGACGATCAGTTGTCGCAGCACGAGCATTGACCGAGTGCCAGTTACTTCCAGATCAAGGCTGCGCTGGCCGGACAGGTCCGAAACCGAACGGACATCGACGTCGCCGCGTGTCGAAAGCTTCCAATCGAAGCCTTGCGTTGGCTTGGTCGTGTCGAGTTGATCAAACCCGCCATCAAACACGAATGAATTCGATGCTCCGCAGCTTTCATGCCAGACCGACTGCGCTTCCCGCAGCATGCTGGTATCGATCAGCCGCTGCACAAACACGCCGGAAGAGGGGCAATCCCACACACCTTTCCCGGTGCGCAGAACCACATCCACGCGCTGCGAAAGCTGGTATGCTGGAAGCTCGCTCACATCGCTGACATAGGTTTCGGTCCATGTCGGGTGCGCCTTGAGCCGACTGGCCAGAGCCGCCCGGCCATCGGGTGTGGCAGAGACGATGCCGAGGAAGCGGTCCTTGTTCTCGTCACTCGGGTTCTGGCGCAGCAGAGCGTCGAGCCGCTCGGCCGCCACTTTGATGTCGCCAGATTGCAGCGCCTGATCGAGCCAGTAGATCTGCGTCATGGCGTCCCGCCATCCCAGCTGGGCTGCCACTTCGAAGGTCTTGCGTGCCTCCTGAGCTTGCGTTGAGTACAACTGGGATTGGCCGAGCAGCGAGATCGGCTGCGCGGATATCGGATCGGAAAGAATGGCTCTGCGCGCAAAGCCAATGGCGCTCTGCGGGCCGCTTTTGACAAACAGGGTGATCGCCCTGGCTCTTGCTGCGCCCGTATCATAGGGCCAGCCCACGAAGCTTGGGGTGCTGGGAAACTCACGGCTTTGCCGGTCGGTTCCGCTGAGCAGGGCGGCCACTGCGAGAGCAAGCAGTCCCATCGTTGCGGCGGCTTGTTTCAACCGGCTGGTCACGGCCGAAGCGGCCCGGTCAGGCATGGATCAGGTATCCGATTTCGCACTGTACTGGTAATAGTTGTAACCATAGTACTCGGAATAACGGTTGCCCATGTTTGTCGCGTCGAATTTGGTCAGAACGGCGCCAAGCACGATTGTGCGCATGCTGCGCAAGCGGCGCAATGAGGCTTTCAGCGAACCACGGCGGCTGCGGTCGGACTGGATGACCAGCACGACGCCTTCGACCAATGCTGCCATCAGCGGCGCATCGGCGAGGCCGAGGACCGGTGGGCTGTCGACAATCACAAGATCAAACTGCGATGCCAGTTCGTCGAGGAGCATCTGCATGCGGTTAGAGCTCAGCAGTTCGGTCGGGCTGGGCGGAATGGGGCCGGACGTGATGACCTTGAGCGTTTCTACGTCTGTGTCGCGCAGGACTTGTTCAATGGTGCCCTGCGATGTCAGCAGCGTGGACATGCCCTGATTGTTCTCTGCGGCAGCCCCACTCAGGAAGCGGTGCAGCGCAGGCCGCCGCAAGTCGACATCGAGGAGCACCACCCGGCGGCCGAGGCGCGCAATGCCCGTTGCAATGGCCATGCTGGTGGTCGATTTGCCTTCGCTGGGCTGCGAGCTGGTGATGAGGATGGTCTTGGGCAGCCCGGATGCGGTGGAATAGAGCAGGGCGCTGCGCAGGGAGTTGTACCCTTCGCTGATCGGTGACTTGGGATCGTCGAGGGCAGCGCCGACGTCGAGTTCCTGCGAAAGCGGGATGACGCCCAGCAGCGGCATGCTCAGCTTGCCCTCGACATCTTCGGGCACGCGCACCGAATCATCGAACTGCATGCGCAGGTAGACGAACGCGGCTGCAGCAACGATGCCGCCCAGCAGCGCAAGTACGATGTTGCGCAGCAGATTGGGCGAGCTGGGCCGGATCGGCGGGACAGCCGAATCGATGATGGCGATGTTGCTGGCGCTGATTCCGGCAGCCGCATTGAGCTCCTTGTAGCGCTGCAGCAGGCCTTCATAGACGGTGCGGTTGGTATCCGCTTCGCGTGCCAGCAGGTTATATTGCACCAGCCGATCCTGCTCTTCCAGCGAAGACCCCTTGAGCTGGGTAACTTGCCGCTTGAGGCTTTGCTCGGTCTCGGACGCGGCATCATACTGCTGTTTCACCGACGCCCGGATGCTGCGGGCAACGCTTTGCAACTGGTTATCGATCACACCGACCTGCGCGCGCAATTGCGCGACCGCCGGATAATCCTCCAGATGGTTGGCGCGCTGCTTCTGAAGATCGGACTGAACCCGCGCCCGCTCGCTGAGGAGTGAAGATATGGCCGGGTTCGATAGGACATCCGGGGAATTCAGCGGGTCGCCGTTCGCAATCAGTTGCCAGCGCTGCTGCGCTGCGATCCGCGCCGCTTCGGCCTGATTGGCTGCCGAGTTGATCTGGAGGAGGCTGGCCGTCGTAACCGAGCCGCCCGAGCGGCCCTGTTCGCCGCCATTGCTGACGCTGCGATCCCGGATCAGGCCAGCCTGGCGAGCATAGGCGTTAAGTTCGCGTTCCGAGCGTTCCAGCTTGGCCCGGGCTTCAGATAGCTGTCCGGAGATGAAATCGCGCGCATAGGCGGAGCTTTCGAAGCGCCTTTGCAGGTTCGCCTGAATGAACTCGGTGGCCATCGTGTTGGCCATCCTTGCGGCCAGTTCGGGCTGGGCGCTGGTGAAGCTGACCGTGACGAGGCGGGAATTGCGCGGCAGCGAAACATCGCGCGCACGATCAAGGGCGCGCAGCGTGAGATCTTCCACCGCGCTGCGGCTGAGATCGCCGCTGGGCTGACGCATCCCCATCGCATCATAGAACCGCGAATTGCCGACCAGCCGAAGCTTCTGAGACACGCGCTCGATCAGCGCGCGGCTCTTGAGGATATCGACCTGCGTCTGGAGGAAGCGCTCGGTATCCGCTGCGCTGATCACCGGGTCCTGCGAGATATCGTCCTGCTTGCCCAGAATCTGGGCAGACTGGTCGTTGATCTGGAGGGTGGTTTCAGCGGTGTAGAGCGGTGTCTGCAGCATCGTTGCAATAATCGCGAGGGCAAGGGCCGAGGCGATGATGATGCTGACGACCAGGAGATTGGCGCGAATGACAGTCAGGAACTGGCGGACATCGAACCGGGCCTCGCCGTCCTGATAAGATTCGTCCTCCCCATAGGAGCCATTGGCCAGCCGCTGGTCCTGATCGAGACCATGTTGAGCCTGAGCGGAAGTGTTGGTGATTTGCTGCACGATACCGCCGAGGTTAGAAACGGGTGAAAACGTTGAAGAGTGGGGCAGCCTGGAGCATGTCCCGGTAGATCGACTTGCCTTGCGAGAAGCCTACGACAACCACATCGCCGCCTAGGATCTGCGGATCGGGATCCCGCCCGGCACGGACCCTGGCCAGATCAAACCGGGCCGCCATGCGCTGGTTGTTGATCGTGCGGAACACGACCACTTCATCGAGCTTTGCAATGCGGGTCGGGCTCTGCGCGAGTGCGATCGCGCCAAGCAGGGTTGTCTGGCTGTCGACCGGGTAGGCACCGGCCTTTGCGACCTGACCTTCGACAGTGACCATCTGCCCGGTCTGTTCGATCACGTTGAGCGTGACATCGGGATTGCGCAGGAATTTTGCACCAAGCCGCGAGGCGATGAGCGAGGACGCATCGGCGGGGGTGAGGCTCGCCACCTTCACGGCGCCGATCAAGGGAACCTGGATGAAGCCGGCATCATCGACAGGGAGTTTCTCCAGCGTCAGATCGGGCTCCCCAAACACGGAAAGCGAGACGATGTCCCCGGGCGTGATAAGATACTGCGCAGGCACCGCAGCGCGGTCGATCGGGGGAATGATGGAATAGGCTGCCCCGCCGGTCGGCAGGTCGCTGTAAAGCTGCGACGAGCATGCAGTGAGGCTGGAACCGATCAGAAGCAGGCAGAAGGCCCTCGTTTTTGTCACTGTGAAATATGCCCTTCCGCGAGTTTGACAGCGCGATTTTCGGAAGCGATGCCAGCTTCCATGGCCCAGCGGAGCATCGGATCGCGGCCGGAAAATCCTGTGTGCTTCATGCCTTGTTTCGCTGCGTTGCGGCAGGTTCGCCGAGGAAGGCAACGGCTACTCCGGTGAGCGCGGCAATGGCCATGCTGCGCAGCGGATAATCCATGAATGAGTGCAGCGCGACGATCATCACCACGCCGCAGCCAAACAGCACCTGCGCGCGGTGGCCCGCCGCCGTTCCAGATCGGGCCGACGCGATCAGCCCCCGGGCCGCAACCACGCCAAGTAGGATCACAATCAAGCCCAGAATGACGAGCCCCGGAAGCCCGCCCTCAAGAATCCATTCGAGCCAGTCGTTGTGCGCACGGACCGGCCTGGTTGTATCGACCACATCGAGCCGCTCGGCTGCTTCGAGCATCGGCACGATTGTCCCGATGCCGCTGCCAAAGGGCCAGACCTGCTGAACCGCAAACCACGTGTCGGCCCACAGATCCCAGCGCGCTTCCTTGGTCAGGGAAAAGCGATCGGCCACTTTCTGCACAGACTGCAATTGCGTAAGGGCCGCGGTGCCGATGATGGCGGCGCCCACGATCCCGCCAAGCCACAAGCTGGCAGCCTTGCGGTTGCGCAATCCGGGCAAGAACATCAGGCCCAGCACTACCAGCGTGGGTAGGCCAAGCGCGATTCCAGTGCGCGATCCGGTCATCAGCAAACCGACCAACAGGGCCAGAAACAGGAACAGAAAAACGGCCCATGTCAGTGCGTGGTGCCGGCCGTCCCCCAGCCGGGTGGTTACGACCACGCCAAGCGCCAAAATGGCGACCATCAGAAAATCTGCTTGCGCGTTGTGATTGGCTTGGAACCCGATCAGATAGCCTTCGCTGACCTGCGAATAGGGCGACCAGTTCCAGCCCGCAGTGTGCGAAAGCTGGAGCACGCCCAGCAGTAACGAAACGATCCCGGCTGCAACAATCGTGATGCAAAGCCAGTTGCGCCCTCTGTGCGAGAGCCGGGAAACCTGCAGCATGAGCAGAACCGGGCAAATCATCGCAAGCAGCGATGCGAAGGTGCGCGCCGGTGCCATCGAGAGCGGCATCCACCCCGTGTCTGCCCCCACCAGTGCCAGTGCTTGCCGCTCAATTCCGCGCCCGGGCAGTGCCTGCCAGATCGAAGGCGGCAAGGGCACGAGGTGCAATACCGGAAGGAGTAGCAGAAGAATGGCCAGAAGCTGCATGGCCGGGGGTACTTGCCCCAATCCCCTTTGCCAGCGGGCCGAAACAAACAGGGGAATCATCAGGGTGGCGGTCAGAACCTGCAGGATCATCTCAGTCTGCGGATTGACCGTCCCACCGCCGCCAAGGAAAATCGCGGCGCCGACCAGCACCATGCAAAGCGCCGTGCCGGGAAGTGGCTTTGACTGGATCGTTGCCAGGGTTTCGGCGGATCGTGCGGGGGCTGACCGGGCATCGGACCGGCGCCCTGCGCTCATCGCGCCTGCCTGGTGCGCGCCTGCCATGTCAAAGCCCCCTTTGCTGACGGAACGAGTGGCGGCTGCTTCCGCGAAGGAATGGCCCGAGCATCCATCATGGCCCTTCTGTGAATGGGCACAAGCCACAAACCGCGGGATAAAGCTTCTGGTGCAACATGCGGCCCCATGCGCACGTTTCTAGCGCCTCAAGCGCTGAGTCCCACTCTCACGCCGGGACCAACAAAAAAGGCTCACAGCTTCTGACTGCGAGCCCTTCTTGCCGAAAAAAGCCCGATCAGGCGCCGGGCGAATCAATCGCTTCGTCGCCGTCGCGTGTGATGAAGTAAGTTGCCGTACCGGCGGCCACAGCGGCCAGGGCCGAAAGCCACAGCATGCTGCCGTCATTCTTGATGATGGCCTTCGATTCGCGCGATGCCGGTGCGGCAGTGCGAAGAACCTTCGCCTTCTTCACCGAGACGACCCCAGGCGTTGCCGCGCCGGACCGGATGGCTTCCGCGTTTGCGGCGGTGCCGACGAAAACGAGGCTTAGCGCTGCAGCGCTGCTCAGAACGGTTTTGAACGTGATCACGGTCCGCACTCCACTTTGGTTAGG
>JBIPOH010000121.1:0-8978 GCA_044379435.1 Novosphingobium sp. | reverse complement strand
CACCAGAACCACGCGCTTGTCGGTATCGGTATGCGGCGCGAAATAGGCCGCGCGAATATCGTAAAGAACGCTTTCGGCATCGCCCAGCAGCGGGAGTTGCCAGCTGCGCAGGGCCGTGAACAGCGCGAGGCCTAACAGCAGCGCGGCCACGAACTGGCGCTGCCAGCCAAGCTGGCGCAACCCTTGCCGCACCATTTGCGCCGATGTGCCTTTGGAATCAGGCATCGCTTACCCCCGCATGATCGCCAGCCAAGAAGCCGGAAATCATGCGCAGGTTAGCGACTGCGTGCGCCGCTGCCTATGCCGCAGCGCACTTCAATTCCTCAAAAACCGAGGAACTTGACGTTGCCGTCGACGGGTTCGCGCTCGCGGTCGAAGTTGTTCACCGGGTCTTCCGCCACACGGTAGCCGATGGCGATGCCGCAGAAGAAGATGTGCGTTTCATCCGAAACGCCAAGGAAGTCCTTGATAAGCTTGGCGTAAACGGACAGGAATTCCTGCGGGCAGCTGTCGAGCCCCTCACCGCGCAGCAGCAGCATGATCGTCTGCAACCACATGCCGACGTCCGACCACTGCGGCGGGCCCATGCGGCGATCAAAGTAGCACATCAGCACCGCCGGGGCGCCGAACGAGACGAGGTTGCTGCCCATGAACTTGTTGCGGGCTTCCTCGTCCTCGCGGCCAATGCCCATCGCGCTGTACATCGCCTTGCCCACGCCGTGCAGCCGGGCCTTGCATTCGGGAATCACTTCGGGATCATCCCAGCTGTACTCGCGCGGGTCCTGCGGCGGCGTGACCGCCATCTTCGCCTGCAGTTCCTTGAGCGGCTCGCCAGTGACGATGGTCGCTTCCCACGGCTGGAAATTGCAGCCCGAAGGCGACCAGCGCGCGTTGTCCATCACGCGGCGCAGCACGTCGAGCGGCACGGGCTTGTCCTGAAACGCGCGGACAGAACGGCGCGACAATACGGCTTCGGCAACATCCATTGACATCAAATTCCCCCAGTTTTCAGAATTTACGGTTTCAATCGTCGTCTTCGAACAGGCCCGCCAGCTGCTCGACCATCGTACCGCCGAGCTGCTCGACATCCATGATCGTGACCGCGCGGCGATAATAGCGCGTGACATCGTGGCCAATGCCGATGGCGACAAGCTGGACCGGCGACTGCTTTTCGATCCAGTCAATCACGCGGCGCAAGTGCTGTTCGAGGTATCCGGCGGAATTGACCGAGAGCGTCGAATCGTCGACCGGCGCGCCATCGGAAATGACCATCAGGATGCGGCGATCTTCCTGCCGCGCCAGCAAGCGCGTGTGCGCCCAGAGCAGCGCCTCGCCGTCGATGTTTTCCTTGAGCAACCCCTCGCGCATCATCAGGCCAAGGTTCTTGCGCGCGCGGCGCCAAGGCTCATCCGCCTTCTTGTAAACAATGTGGCGCAAGTCGTTGAGACGGCCGGGATGTGCAGGCTTGCCGCCTGAAAGCCACGCCTCACGCGATTGGCCCCCCTTCCACGCGCGGGTGGTGAAGCCGAGCACTTCGGTCTTGACCCCGCAGCGCTCCAGCGTGCGCGCCATGATATCGGCGCTGATCGCCGCGATGGAGATGGGCCGCCCGCGCATGGAGCCGGAATTGTCGATCAGCAGCGTGACGACAGTATCCTTGAATTCAATGTCGCGCTCGATCTTGTAGGACAGCGAATGGCCGGGCGAAATGACGACGCGGGCCAGGCGCGCAGCATCGAGCAAGCCCTCTTCCTGATCAAAATCCCAGCTGCGGTTCTGCTGCGCCATGAGGCGGCGCTGAAGCCGGTTGGCAAGGCGCGTGACGATGCCCTGAAGGCCCTTCAGCTGCGCGTCGAGATAGGCGCGCAGGCGCGTCAGCTCTTCCTCGTCGCACAGTTCGACGGCAGAGACGACTTCATCGAACTGGGTAGTATAGGCCTTGTATTCCCAGCTTTCCGGCAGATCGGTCCACGGCCGGTTGGGGCGCGTGGGCAGCATGCCCTCCTCGCCCTCATCAGCCATGTCGGCATCGGCGCTGTCTTCCGAGGTTTCGGACTGCTCCTGCTCCTCGCCCTCTTCGTCGCCTTCGGTGGGATCGCCCGCCACTTCGCTGGGCTGCTGTTCGGCGCCTTCGTCGGACGCGTCGGGCTGGTCCTCAGCCTGATCGTCGGCCTGCTCGCCCTCGTCCTCGTCGCCGCCGTCGTCCGCCTCGTCGGTGGACTTGGTGAGATCGAGGTGCCCGAGCATTTCGAGCGCGAGGTTCTGGAAGGCCTTCTGGTCGTCCAGCAGGCCGGCAAAGCCTTCGAGATCGGCCCCGGCGCGCGCTTCGATCCAGCTGCGCACCATGGCCGTGCCGACTTCGGCGGCTTGCGGCACGGGCTGCCCGGTCAGCTTTTCGCGCAGCAGCATGGCAAGCGCAGTCGGCAGCGGCACATCTTCGGGCCGGCTGGCACGGGCGATGGGATCGGAGGCAAGCCGCATCGTCGTCGCCGCATCAAGGTTGCCGCGAATGCCGGCGTAGCCATCGGACCCGAGCGCTTCATAGCGCACTTGCTCGACGGCATCGTAGCAGGCGCGGGCCAGCGGCTCGACCGGGGCGCCCCGGCCATGGAGCCCCTCGTCGTGCAGCCTGAGCTTCAGCGCCATGCCATCGGCAAAGCCGCGCGCCTCGGCCACTTGCGCGGCAGGCAGGGTGCGGCCCGGCATCGGCAGGCGCAGGTTCGTGCCCGTCTGCGTGGGCGCGTCCGCGGTCCAGGCAACTTCAAGCTCGGGAACATCGGCCACGGCGCGCGCCGTGCCGGCAAGGACCGAGCGGAACTGGTCGAGAGGGCTTTCGTCAGGCAAGGTCTGGGTTCGTCCGTCGAGAGAAAGTCAACCGAAAGTCTAGCTCAGCCGATGGTCTGGCCGGTCTTGGCCCAATCCGCAAGGAAGCCTTCGATGCCCTTTTCGGTCAGGACATGCTTGAACAGGCCCTTGATCACCGCCGGGGGGGCCGTGATCACATCCGCGCCGATCTTCGCGCTTTCGAGAATGTGGACGCCGTGGCGGATCGAGGCGACGAGGATTTCGGTGCCGAACGCATAGTTGTCATAGATCAGGCGGATGTCGCGGATCAGATCCATGCCATCGAAGCCGTTGTCATCATGGCGACCAACGAAGGGCGAAATGAAAGTTGCGCCCGCCTTGGCCGCGAGCAGCGCCTGATTGGCCGAGAAGCACAGCGTGACATTGACCATCGCGCCATCGCCGGTCAGCGCCTTGCAGGTCTTGAGCCCGTCGATGGTCAGCGGCACCTTGATGCACACGTTGTCGGCGATCTTGCGCAGCACTTCGGCCTCGCGCATCATGCCTTCGTGATCCAATGCCACGACTTCAGCTGACACCGGGCCGCTGGTGAGGCCGCAGATCTCGCGCGTCACTTCAATGAAGTCGCGCCCTGCCTTAGCGATCAGCGAGGGGTTGGTGGTCACGCCATCCAGCAGGCCGGTCGAGGCGAGGTCGGCAATCTCTGCGGTGTCTGCGGTGTCGACGAAAAACTTCATGGGGCGCGTCCTGTATCCGATTCTGCGAACCCTATAGCGCGCGGGCGGCGACTGTGTAGCCTGTCATTCTTCCCCAGACGGGTGGCGGTGAGGCTTTGCCCCCAAGGGCGCTAGTCCCTAGATGGACTGTATGTCGCGCGTTCGCTGCCTCGTCTTCAATGCCGCGCTCAGCGCGCTCGACTACCGGGTGCCCGCCGGAATGGACGCGCCGCCGGGGAGCGTGGTCGTCGTGCCGCTCGGGCCGCGCCAGATCATCGGCGTGGTGTGGGACGAGGGCGAGCTTCCCGGCGATCATTACCCGGAGCACAAGCTGCGCAGCGTGCTGGAGGTGCTGCCAGTGCCGCCCTTGCCCGCCCCGCTACGGCGGCTGATCGCCTGGGTCGCCGACTATTACCTCGCGCCGCTTTCCTCAGTGGCGCGCATGGCGCTTTCCAGCAGTGCGGCCTTGAAGGGCGGCGGTACGGTCACCGAATACCGCCTCACCGGCGAAGAACCTGCGCGAATGACGCCGCAGCGGCTGCAGGCGCTCGATCTGCTGCACGGCGAGCAGGCGACCATGCGCGAGCTGGCCGAGATCGCTGGTGTTTCCGAAGGCGTGCTGCGCGGGATGCTGGGGCAAGGACTGCTGGAGGCTGTGCTGGTCGACAGCGACCGGCCCTACCCAGCGCCCGATCCGCGCTTCATCCAGCCGGAACTGGCTGCCGAACAGGCCGAGGCGGCAGCGGAGATGGTGGCGGCAGTCGGGGCGCACCGCTTCCAGCCGTTCCTGCTCGATGGCGTGACGGGTTCGGGCAAGACCGAGACCTATTTCGAAGCAGTGGCCGCAGCGCTGGAGGCGGGGCGGCAAGTGCTGGTGCTCCTGCCCGAAATCGCGCTGACGGCAGCGTTTCTGGGGCGATTCGAGGCGCGCTTCGGCGTGGCGCCGGTCACCTGGCATTCCTCGCTCAAGGCGTCGGAGCGGCGTCGGGCGTGGCGGCAGGTGGCGTTTGGCGGGGCAAAAGTGGTGGTCGGGGCGCGTTCGGCGCTGTTCCTGCCGTTTGCCGATCTAGGCCTGATCGTGGTCGACGAGGCGCACGAGATCGCGTTCAAGCAGGACGACGGCGTGCGCTACAATGCGCGCGACGTGGCGGTGATGCGCGGGCACTTCGAGGGCGTACCGGTGGTACTGGCCAGCGCGACCCCCGCGCTCGAAAGCCTGCAGATGGCGGAAGCCGGTCGCTACAAGCGGCTGGTGCTGCCCAGCCGGTTTGGCGGGGCGACGCTGCCGAGCATCGAGATCATCAACCTCACGGAGATGCAGCCACCGCGCGGCCGCTGGCTGGCGCCGCCGCTGGTGGAAGCCCTGGCTGACCGGCTGGCCAAGGGCGAGCAGAGCCTGCTGTTCCTCAACCGGCGCGGCTATGCCCCGCTAACGCTGTGCCGCCACTGCGGCTTTCGCTTCAAGTGCCCCAACTGTTCGGCATGGCTGGTGGAGCACCGGCTCTCGCAGCGCCTTGCCTGCCATCACTGCGGGCACGAAGTACCGCCGCCGCCGGTTTGTCCGGAATGCGGGGAGCCCGACTGTCTGGTCGCCTGCGGCCCCGGCGTGGAGCGGATCGCCGACGAAGTGAGCGAACTGCTACCCGGCGCGCGGGTAGCGGTAGTGACGTCGGACACGCTGGCGAGCCCCGGCGCAGCTGCCGAGTTCATCGCGCAAGCCGAAGGCGGGGCCATCGACGTGATCGTGGGGACGCAGCTCGTCACCAAGGGGTTTCACTTTCCCGAGCTAACGCTGGTCGGCGTGGTCGATGCGGACATGGGCCTCGATGGCGGGGACTTGCGCGCGGCGGAACGGACCTACCAGCAGATTGCGCAAGTGGCCGGGCGCGCCGGACGCGGTGCGAAAGCGGGCGAAGTGCTGATCCAGACGCGCCACCCCAAGACCGCCGTGATCGCGGCTCTCGCCAGCGGCGACCGGGAGGCGTTCTATGCCGCCGAGACCGAAGCCCGGCGCGAAGCCGGGGCACCGCCGTTTGGCCGGTGGGCGGCGATCATCGTTTCCAGCGAGGACGAAGCCGAAGCGCGCGATGCGGCTCGCGCCATCGGCGGGACGCGGCCGGACCAGCCGGGGGTGCTGATCCTTGGCCCCGCCCCAGCCCCGCTTTCCCTGCTGCGCGGGCGGCACCGCTATCGTCTGCTGATCGCAGCGCGGCGGTCTGCCGAAGTTCAGAAGCTGATCCGAGCCTGGCTGGCCCCGCTGCGAATGCCGCCGGGGGTGCGCGTGGCGGTGGATATCGATCCTTATTCGTTCGTCTGAACGGCGTAGCGCCCCGTGCCGACCGCGTGATCGACACCGAGCGGAATGACGACATCGGCGCGCGGCGGCAGATCGGTCAGCAGGTGCCGCGTCAGGCGTTCGTAATGCATCACAAAGCGGGCGAGCTGGGCATCGCTCATCCCGCCTCCCGTGCGGGCGCGGAGTTTGGCTTCCTGCAGCTGCCGCCAGCCAAGGATGGCCTCGAAGCCGGGGGCCTCGAGCATCACGGTTGCGTCAGGCGCATCGAACAAGGCGCGATAGGGGCCAGCGAGCGCGGCGTTAACGTGGCCGCGCCAGATGCCGCCTGCGTCTTCTTCGGCTTCCAGCCGGTTGATCGGGTCAATGAGGTCCGCCTCGGCCTGCGGTCGCGCGCCCATGCACCAGCCTTCGAAGAGGAGGACATCGACCGGCGCGGCGAGGACTAACCATGCGGCTTCGGGCGCGCGGTCATCCGCCGCCTTGTCGAAACGCGGCAGGACTAGGCCCGCCTGCCCTGCCCGCGCGCCCTCCAGCACCGCATGCCCCAGCGCCACATCGTGCGTGCCCGGCACCCCGCGCGTGGCGAAGAGGGGGTGGACCGTGCGCGCGAGCCCGGCCCGTTCGGGCCGCGTGAGGTAAAGATCATCGAGAGAGAGCGTTGCGGCGTGGAGGCCGTGTTCGCCAAGGAGCAGTTCGAGAACGCGGCAGAGCGTCGACTTGCCGCTGCCCTGCGCACCGCTCACGCCAACGACAAGCGGCCTGTCTGTTGCCGCCGCGCGCGCCGCGATCCACGCGGCGAGCGGGCGCCAGTGCGCTGCGATGACGGCGCGGTAGCTGGCAGGGAGAGCCTCGGCGGCGAGCACCCACGCGAGGTCAGCGCCCCCGGCGCTCACCCCTCCAGCAGCGCAGCGGCTTGCAGCAGCCGGTTACCGTGGTCGGTTTCCTCCTTGCCGTTGGCGCGCAGGAGCGCCGCGGCATCGGCGTTGCCAATGCTGGCGGCCCAGCCTTCATAGAGCGTTTCGCCATCGAATTCGGTCTGGGCGAGCTTGCGCAGGGCCTCGGGCGTCAGCTCGCCGATGGGGAACGCGCCGCCCGCAAGGTAGGGGTTGGCGTCTGCTTCGGGCGGCGTGAAGTCTTCGCCGGTCAGGACCTTGAGCACGGCGGCGGCGCGGCGAGCGTGAAGAAACTCCTCGTCACCGTTGCTGCGCAGCAGATCGGCAACGGCCGGGTTCTCGGCGTTGGCGGCCGTGGCGCGGTAAAGCTCGCGGCTGGCCGCTTCGACGAGGCACATGACCTTGAGGTCGGTAACCGTGGGCGCGGTGACGGTGCCGATATGGGCAAACGCCTCACCGATCGTCTGCGGCATGCCTGGTTCGAGGGTCACGGTGGTCATGGTGTTCTCCCGGTGTCTGTGATTCCGGGCAAGCCTACAGCAGGGGGGCA
Source organism: Novosphingobium sp. (assembly GCA_044379435.1). Classification (GTDB taxonomy): domain Bacteria; phylum Pseudomonadota; class Alphaproteobacteria; order Sphingomonadales; family Sphingomonadaceae; genus Novosphingobium. The sequence goes on along the minus strand of JBIPOH010000121.1, from coordinate 1,718 downwards.
CGGCTTGAAAGGCGTGTTTAACCGCGCGGCTAAAGGGGCAGGAGCGCGCCCTCGCGCTGGAGCAGCTTGGCCTTGATATCCAGACCCCACGCGTAGCCGCCGAGGCTGCCATCCGTGCGGACCACGCGGTGGCAGGGAATCAGCAGCGAGACGTGGTTGGCCCCGTTGGCTGACCCTGCCGCGCGCACCGCACCGGGGCGGCCGACTTTGGCAGCAAGCTGGGCATACGTGCGCGTCTCCCCCTTGGGAATGCGGCGCAGCGCCTCCCAGATCGCCATCTGGAAAGGCGTGCCCGCTACATCAAGCGCAATGGGCGAAAAATCGATTTCGCCGGGCGCTTCGGCGGCTGACACGATTTGCGCCAGAAGGCGTGCAAAGCGCTCCCCGCCCCGCACCCGCTGGGCGTTGGGGAAGCGCGCTGCCAGCACGGCGGAATCCTCGCCGAACGAAAGGCGGCAAACGCCCTTTTCGCTCGCGGCGACAAGCATGGGGCCCAGCGACGTCGCTGCAATGTCCCAATGGATCACCGCGCCGCGTCCGCCATCGTGCCACACGCAAGGGCTTGCTTCGATCTGACCCGTCACTCGCTGCTCCCCTGCTGCAGTGCAAGCCGCCCTGCCTCCGGGCATGGCCTTGCACTTTTCGTCGTTTGCGCGCCAATCCCTTGTTTGGGCGAGCACTTGCAGCGAATCCACGCCGATGGGCAACTCGCATCTTGTCAGGCGGGGACTTGGTTGCTAGGCGCGCCCCCAATCGGGGCCGCCGTGCTGCATGCGCGGCGCATGGCCCCTTGTAACCGATTAGATGCGATCCATACTGGACGAAGGGAAACTGAGCGCGTGGAGATTTCCGGCGGGATTACGGCCAGCTTGGCGGGACGTTATGCGGCCGCGCTCTATGATTTGGCAGGCGAGCAAGGGGTAGTTACGGCTGTCGAAACCGACCTCGACACGCTGGCTGCTGCAGTGCGCGAATCGGCTGATCTGGCCGCGCTGATCAAGAACCCCGAAGTCTCGCGTGAGGCGGCTGCCAAGGCTGTGGATGCAGTGGCCGAGTATCTGAAGCTTTCGGGCCTCACTCGCAATTTCCTCGGCGTGCTTGCGGCCAATCGCCGCCTTGCCTCGCTGCCCGATGTGGTCCGCGCGTTCACCGCGATTGCAGCGGCTGCACGCGGTGAAGTGACCGCCGAAGTGACCACCGCGCATCCGCTCGATGAAGCACAGCTTGCGCAGCTGGCCGAAAAGCTCAAGGTCCGCGAGGGCCGCTCCGTCACGGTGAAGGCGCATGTCGACCCGGCGATCCTTGGCGGCCTTGTCGTCAAGATCGGCAGCCGCATGATCGATGGCTCGATCCGTACCCGTCTCAATTCGCTTGCCCAGGCCATGAAGGGCTGAGGCCCGAGGTCAACATACAAAAGGCTAAGCCAACAGGCTTCATGAAAGGCTGAAAATGGAAATCCGCGCCGCAGAAATCTCGAAGGTCATCAAGGACCAGATCGCCAGCTTTGGCACCGAGGCTCAGGTCTCGGAAGTCGGCTCGGTGCTGTCGGTTGGTGACGGCATCGCCCGCATCTACGGTCTCGATCAGGTTCAGGCCGGCGAGATGGTCGAGTTCTCGAACGGGGTTAAGGGCATGGCGCTCAACCTCGAAGCCGATAACGTCGGCGTCGTGATCTTCGGCTCGGACGCCGAGATCAAGGAAGGTGACGTCGTCAAGCG
>JBIPOH010000507.1:0-6779 GCA_044379435.1 Novosphingobium sp. | reverse complement strand
GCTGTTTGCCGACGGTCAGGTCGATGCAATTCTGATGGACGGTTTCATGCCGGGCCTTGATGGTGCCGAAGTTACCCGGCGGATCAGGATGACGACATCCGGACAAAAGTCCGTTCCGATAATCGGTGTAACCGCTTCGACCGGCACGGAAGAACGCGATGCCCTGATCGCTGCAGGGATGGATGACGTTCTGACCAAGCCTTTGGACGCTAACGCCCTCATTCAGACGCTCCGGCGATTGCTGGCGTGACAGATAGATCCGCCAACGGTGCGGCTCTAGTCCCAGCTGGTGGAAAGCTGGGAGGCACGTCACTGGGTGTCGGGTTTTGGCGAAGAACCTGCCGTTGAAGTCGTCGCGAGGAAATGACCGGTAAGTCCCCAAACCCGGTCGCTCGCACCAACTTGGCGAAGAGTTGAACGAAGGGCGGGTGTCAGGGAACCCATTCGGACCATCGAACGGCGACTTTGTCGGCGGATTCGGCAATCCGATAATTCGATCGCGGTAATTTCCGATTGGCCATTCTGGCCATCGGAGAAACGTGATGGGACATTCAGACCTTGACCCGGCCGTGCACGAGCGGCGCCCCTGGAACGCTGTACAGCATGTGGGGCCCATCTAAACTCAATGCCGGCCTCTAGCCACATGGAGCCAGTAATTGCCTTTCAGCGCTGGAAGCTGACCGGACACGACCCGATCCACGTTGCTCTGCGCCGACTGGTAGGTCGGCCCGCTCTGACCGGGCCATTGGCTCGCCCAAATTCAAGCTTTCCCAACATCTTCCCAAAACCGAGATGAACGCAGTTGGCCTGCTGCCGTCGCCAGGGAGTTTCTCGGCAAAGCCTTCACGCAGCCTTCGCAGCTACATCTCTCCAGAGGGCTTTTCGCGATTTTCCGTTACGCTCGCCTAAGGAACTCTGGACCTGCAGGCAGTCCGCTGCTTAGGGGTCCACATGGGCATCTTCGCAACTATCATGAACAGCACCACGGGTCAGCCGATCCAGACAATGACGTTTGGGCGAATGCCGAAGCCCTGGGCGTCGTTCAACCTGGCCACTGGAGAACTGGTGACGGCCGAGAGGATCGACGTCCGCAAGCCAGCACCGGGCAAAGTTCTTTCGTCGGTTGCGATCTGGGTCACTCCGGCGGTTAAACGCGAGGCAGGGTGAGGTTGAACCACTTGGCGCCTGAACCTGGTGAACCGTTGCCGACTGAGATTTCTCATCTGACACTGGCAGAACTGGGCTGGCGAGACTTCTTCGGTCGACTGGTGAGTGCTGAGGAAGACCGGACCTGCGTGCCTGTCCGGGTCACATCGGTGCACCGCGGTATGGTCAGTGTGCTTGGCGTTGAGCTGGACGCATCGGTCTCGTCCGTCATTCCCGTGCCGGGGGGACCCGAGGACCGCCCGACCGTCGGCGACTGGCTGCTGGTCGATCGCGAAAGCCTGCATCCCGTGCGAGTTCTTGAACGCAGAAGCTTGTTCAAGCGCCCCGCGCCAGGAGACGATAGGCGGATTCAGCTTATCGCGGCAAACGTCGATACGCTCTTCGTGGTGACGTCCTGCACCGAGGAGTTCAACGTAGCACGCATCGAGCGCTACCTCGTGCTCGCGCATGAGGTGGGCGTGCGCCCAGTGGTCGTGCTGACAAAAGCCGACCTGGCCGAACACCCGCGATCCTTTGTCCAAGCTGCCAAAGCCTTGCACAACGAACTGGAAGTCGAGCTGATCAATGGGCGGGATCGCAAAAGTGTTGCGAGGCTGGCGGATTATTGCGGGTTGGGCGAAACAGTCGCTCTTGTCGGCTCGTCGGGCGTCGGCAAGTCGACCTTGATCAATTCGCTGACCGGCTCCGATACAATTGAAACCCAGGCCGTCCGCGAGAGCGACGGCAAAGGCCTCCACACTACAATTGTCCGCCAAATGCACCGCCTCGGCACGGGGTTGGAGGGCCGCGGCTGGCTGATCGATACGCCCGGAATGCGCGAGCTTCAGATGTCCGAAGTGGCGGGCGGCGTGGCGGAGGTGTTTGACGACATTGTAAACGTCACGCTTGCGTGCCGCTTTACCAATTGCACGCACGCCCAGGAGCCTGGATGCGCGGTGCGCGTTGCAATCAGCCGAGGCGAGCTTGAGCTTTCCCGGTACGAGCGGTGGTGCAAGCTGGCCGCCGAAGACAGTGCGAATACTGAAATCGCCTCGTTTCGGCGGGCGCGCCCTGCAAAGGGCAGCAAAAGGAAGTGATCGATGGCCGATTTGTATCGCAAGACCCTCGAGGCGGAGCGCAGAAAGCTGTGGGCCGAGTGTCGCCTCAAGGGCTTGGCCAAGGATACCCCGCAACGGCTGAGGATAGTCGAACTCGACAGGCTTTTGGCGGAGCACGGTGCCAGAAAAACGAAGTGATGGGGGAACCTGCCAAAGCAGCCTTCAGGCAGGCACCCAGGGTGCTACCCGCGCCATGACTGTCTGGAAAAGCGGGGACTCTAGGTGACCAGCTAGCCATCCCTTGAGATGGGGGACCGGCTTTAGCGCAAACCACTCTGGATCGACCGCCGCAAACTGCCTGACAAACGGCAGGATAGCGGCATCGGCTATGCCACGCTGGTCTCCGCAGAGCTGCCTGGAAATCGAGAGCCGCGCATCGAGCATGGTCAGGAACTCCAGCCCACGCTTCTGGTGCACGCTGGCGTTGGAACCGTGCCGGTTCGGGTATTTGTAACGATCGAGGTCGTCCTTGAATGCCCCGTCATTACGGGCGATCAGTTCGGCATCGTCGTGCTGAAGCCAACCTTCAGGATCGTTCCGGGTGAGCGCCCACCGCATGATCAGAAGGCTTTCGTCAATGACCGTGCCGTCATCAAGAACAAGTACTGGCACAGTTCCCTTGGCCGACGCCGAGAGCATCGCGGCCGGCTTGTTGGCGAGCTCAACTTCGCGCAGGGCATACGCCGTATCGCTGATTGCGAGGGCCAGTCTTGCACGAATGGCGTAGGGGCAGCGACGGAAGCTATAAAGGACCGGCTCACTCATCTCAGGTTTTGCCTGCCGGTGACAACCTCGCGCCAACATGCACGTGGCCGCGGCCAGCAGCATGCAGTTCCTGCCTGTGGCGCTCGCGGTATGATGCCCGTTGCTGTTCGTCGCGCTCGGCATGGCACGCGGGGCAACTCGCTCCAGCTTCATAAAGTGGCGATTGCAAATCGGTCGCGCGCACTGGTCGACGGCAAGCGAAGCACAGAGTATGGCTGCCCGGCTCCAACCCGCTGCCCACGGCAACGCGCTGATCGAACACGAAACACTCGCCTCGCCAACGGCTTGTATTCTCGGGTATCGCTTCCAGATAGGCTAGGATTCCGCCCTTGAGGTGATAGACTTCCTCGACACCGGAATTCTTCAGGTATGCGGAGGCCTTCTCACAACGGATGCCTCCGGTGCAAAACATGGCAACCCGGGGCGGTTTTCCAGTTCCCAACAGCCTCTCGCGTTCGCGGTTGAACCAGTCGGGAAACTCGCGGAATGTCCTTGTCTTGGGATCAATCGATCCCGCGAACGACCCGATTGCCACCTCGTAATCGTTGCGGGTGTCGATCAGGAGGATGTCGGGATTGTCGATCAGGGCATTCCAGTGCTCGGGTTCGACGTAAGTACCAGCATTGGCGGAAGGGTCGACGTCAGGCTGCCCCAAGGTTACTATTTCGCGTTTGATGCGCACTTTCATCCGATGAAATGGCATCGCTCCAGCCGACGAGAACTTGATGTCGAGATCGGCGCAACCGGGCCAAGTGCGAATGTGGTCCAGCACAGCGGCAATGCCGTCGCTCGATCCGGCTATAGTGCCGTTGACGCCCTCGGCAGCGATCAGCAGCGACCCCCTGAGATCGAGTTCGCTGCACATTTGCTGCAGCTTTGTGCGCAACTGGTCCAAACCCTCAAGGCGTGCGAAGCGGTAAAGCGCCGCGATTGAGATCGGCTGTGTTGCGTTGGTGTCTGGGATACTCATGGCGGCGCCATAGCAGATAGAACAAGCTGTGGCTCCTCAGCGCTGCCTTGCCAGGAATTGCACCGGCTCGCCCCTGAGCCTCAACCCCTGGCGAAAGGTGTCATTTGACTATCCGCGCCAAGCTCGTGTGGTAGAGCGAGGCGAGGCAATGGTGGGAGGCGAGTTGTACCTTGCCCGAGTGGCCATCCAGAGGTTGCTTTTCCGCCTTGGGCGCCGAACTAGCCATTATTCGTCATAAACGAACGGAAAGTTTCAACGCTCGACAAAAGGTCCAATGACGGCGGCTTTGTCCCATTTGCAGAAGGTCGGCTCAGGCGGCACCTGCCGACCAGAGCCGGTCGCTCAGATCAGGCGCCGCGAATGCCTGTTCCTGACAGAAGCTGTCGTTCTGAGTTGCTCGTAGCAGCCTGTCAGCAAAATGCCCTCAAGACTGCCATTCGAACTTTGGCTCAGGGGTGCCGAAACTCCTCATTTGCCGGCCTACGGGTCAATCAACCCACCCACGGTTTGAATCGCGGCAGAGCATTTGCCGGCAACATCGTTACTGTAGCCAGGCTCATTTCCCTAGCCAAACGGGATCGCGCTTTTCAGCAAAGGCGCGAAGACCTTCTTTCAGATCGTCAGAAACGTGGACGGGCGCATAGATCTCCATTTGCTTCTCCCAGCTATCAGTATCGCTCCAACCTTCCCGAAGGCTGGATGACATGATGGCTTTCGACGCCCTCACTGCCAAAGGCGCGTTGCGCACGATCAATTCGGCGAGTTCCAAAGCGGCATCAAGGGTTGTGCCCGGCGCAACCACGCGGTTGACATAGCCGAACCGCTCCATTTCGGATGCGGATTTGGGCTGTGCGGTAATCACCATCTCCATTGCGATGTTGTTGGGCAGCCGCTTTGGAAGGCGGAAACAGCCTCCGCCCATTGCCACCAGGCCACGCTTTGCTTCAGCAAGCCCAAACTGTGCTGTTGAAGAGGCCACAATAATGTCGCAGCACAGTGTGAGTTCCATGCCACCCGCCAGCGCCTGGCCTTCGACTGCCGCAATAAGCGGCTTCTCGGGAGGCATTGCCATGATCCCGAAGCCGCCACGCCTTGACGTTGTAGCCATCTCTCCTCGGGAAAGCGCTATGAGATCCTGTCCGGCTGAAAACGTTGGACCTTCGGCGACGATGACCGCTGCGCGCAAATTTCTATCTGCGTCGTAGCCGTCTATGATGGCCTCCATCTCGTCCGCCATCTGCCGATTGAACGCATTGCGAGCCTCGGGGCGGTTGAGGCGGATGACAAGAACGTGGTTCCGCTCCTCCGTCTGAATGTATTCTCCCATCGGCACTCTCCTGGGTTTTTGATCGTCGACTTAGCAACCGATCTAAGTTGGCTACGTCACACAACCAACCATCAAGCCCTCTGCGACCAAACAGGTGACGTACCTTCTGATTGTTGCCAGCCTGAGGTGGAGTCACGGTCTTTAATGATGGTTCTTTGATGGTTCGCGCCGACGGAAAATAGCATTGTCGCCGCGTCAGGCTGCCAACCTGAGATGCGTCCCCTTCGCGACCGCACCATAGTGCTGACGCACGGCTTTCTCTGCCTCGGGAAAGACCTTCGTCCAGGTTTTCTCTGCTCTGGATTCGAGATAGCGCTTGATAGCAGGAACGTACCGACTGGCCGTATTGACCGCCACCAGACCGCTCCGGACGAGGAAATACAACGGCCTGCTCCATGCCGGAGGGGCAGGCATGTCGTAGACTTCTCGCACACGCGCGCCGAACATGGTGGCGATGGATGCCTGATTAATGCCGTCGAGCACCGTTTGCAAAGCGCGCGAGCCGGGGTACATGGCCCGCTCGAGATGCATGTGCCTGACAGAGTTGATCATCCCCACACATTCGGCGTTGTGGACGTAAGGGTTCACGGACAGGAAATACGCGGCGAAGTACGCCATGTTTTCGCCGAACGTCGAAAACATGAAGTCGTCGGGGACGCCTTGCTGATAATTCACATAGCATGCCCACTGGCTCAGCGCGTCCATGTCGTGATCACTGATCACCAATCGCAGGTTCTTCCGCATGGCCGAGAGGGCCAGGACCAGAACCATCGTAACGATGGAGCCGTCTCCCGCCGAGAACGGAGCTCCAAGGGCATCGGAGTTCCAGCCAAGCGGCGGCGAATAATTCCAGTTGCCGCTCCTTCGCTCCAAGGCACCGCGGACGTGGCCGTGGATGATCCGGACGCGGCAATCCTCGGAGTAGGGGTCGGTATGTAAATGTCCTGCTCCGGGAGCAGACACGCTTCCCAGCCAGCGAAACGTTTCCATGAAACGCACGGCGTTGCGCCGCTGTACCTCGACCTGCTTACCCACCAGATGCAGCGGCAAGGCCGGACCGGAGCGCTGAAGCGTGTACCAAAGCGGCAGCGTAATGCTCGGAATCATGGCCGGGAGCGTCATTCCCGCCGGCATGCCGTACAGCATAAGACCCGCAGTCCCCATGTTGCGACGAAACACCTCTCCGCCGCGTTCGATCATCTTGCGGTCAAGTGCAGGCGGCAGTCGCTCTGCCCAGTCGAAAAAGCGCTCAACCTCCGGCGCCGCATCTTCGACGGCGCCGAGACCGTGCCGGACGGCTGTTTCATATTGCAGCTTGATCGCTGGAGAACGCGACATGGCGGTAGCCAGATCGGCGGCCCCCGTGTCGACTGCCTCGAACCCGCGCTCAAGCGTCTGGCGAAATGCTGCCGTGCTCCGAAGCTCGCGGGCACGTTCGACAATCTCGTCGCCG
>JBIPOH010000505.1:0-2500 GCA_044379435.1 Novosphingobium sp. | reverse complement strand
TCAGCTCGGTCTGGCAGACCGGGTGCGGCTGGTGCTCGCCGCTGCTGATGGGTTGGCGCAGGCCCATGCGCGGCTGGTGCTGCACCGCGACCTCAAGCCATCGAACATTCTGGTCGATCCGATGGGGCAGCCACGCCTCATCGATTTCGGGATCGCCCGGCGGATTGGCAGCCATGATGCCGCCGCGCCGGAGCGCCTGTCGCTGGCCTATGCTGCGCCGGAATTGGTCGAAGGCCTGTCGGTCGGCCCGGCGACCGATGTTTATGGCTTGGCGCAAGTGCTGCACGAGTTGATGACCGGGCAGCCTGCCGCCCGGCGCGGCGGCCTGCCTGCGGGCATCGCCCTGGCAGTGGATGGCGATACTCCGGCAGCGACCAACCGGTCCGCCCTGTTGCCCGACGTCGCGCGGCGCGCGCCATCAGCTTTGTTGGACGATGTTAGAGCAGTGCTGGCATGTGCGCTGAGCAGCGATCCGGCGGCGCGCTATCCAACCATGGATGCCTTTGCCGGCGACCTGCGCCGGGCGCTGGCAGGCCGCGCAGTCGAAGCGCGGAAGCACGAGCCGAGCTACCGCTTTCGCCGCTGGCTTTCGCGCTTCAAATGGCCGGTGGCGGGCGCTGCTGCGGTTGCGCTCAGCCTGACAGGCGGGCTCGGCGCTGCGCTCTGGCAGGCGCGTGAGGCGAGAGCCGCCCGCGATGCTGCGGTGGTCGAGGCTGACCGAACCGAGGCGGTGCGCCAATCGCTGTTTCTGGTGCTGGGCGAATCGACCGAGGCGGCGGGGCCTGACGGATCGCGCAAGGACGTGCTCGACCGCGCATCCGAACGCCTGACGCGCGAATTTGCCCGCGATCCGGCGCATTATGCCCCGGTTCTCAAGGCGCTTGGCGAGCTGTACTTTCATTCCAACGACTATCCCGGCGCCATCGGCCTGCTAAAGCCGGTCGCCTCCCTGCCGCTGGGCAGCCCGACCGCGCAGTCCGGCAAGGTGCCACCGGAAGTGATTGCCGAGGCCAAGGTCGATCTCGCGCAGGTCTATCTGCGCACTGGTGAGCCGGAACAGGCCCGTGCGATGCTCGCCGCCGCGCAGGCCTTTTGGGCCAGCGATCCGGCCCGCTGGCAGAGCGACATGATCGAAAGCCGACTGGCCGAGGCGCAGATCGTGCGCGATCTCGACAAGGATCCGGCCCGCGCCGCAGCGATCCTGCGCCGCGCGCTGGCGGACCGTATCGCCATGTCAGGCCCCGCCAACCGCGATGTGGCGATCTTCCAGAACAATCTCGGCAATGTCCTGTCGACAATGGGGCAGCATGACGAAGCTGCCGCATCCTTCCGGCAGGCTCAGGCCACCTGGGCCGCGATCGGCGCAGGCGAAACGCCCGACGCGATGAACACGCTCAACAATCTCGCGGCGAGCGAGGTTCTGGCAGGGCGTCCGAAGGCAGCGGTGCCGCAGTTTGCGGAAGCCGTGCGGCTGCGGCGGACACTGTTCGGCCCCTCGGCCGCGTTGGCGGCTCTGATCAACAATCACGCCAAGGCATTGCTATTAACGGGTGATGCCGCGCAGGCCTTGCCCCTTGCGCGCGAGGCTACGGCGATGGCGCGCGAATTCGCTGGCGAGGGATCGATGCTCCATGCCGCATCGGCCGCGGGGCTGAGCGAGGCATTGCTAGGAACCGGGCAACAAGCGGATGCCTTGGCCACTGCGCGATCGGGTCATCTTGCCGCACTGCAAACCTCAGGTGCGGGCTCGCCGCCCGAAATCGTGGCGCTGATCGCGCTCGCCCGGGCGAATGCTGCCAACGGTGACAAGGGTGCCGCGCGCGGTCAGTTGGCGAATGCGGAAAAGGGCGTTGCGGCGCTGGGACCGGCTGGGGCGCGGCTTGGTGAGGCTATGCGCGATATTCGCCAGCGCTACGGTCTTTGAAACCGGGTCGCGGTCCGGGCTTTAATCGGATCCCGGCAGTTCGCCATCCTCCAGCAAGGTGCGCAGCAATGCGCGCGCCTTGACCCAGTCGCGCCGCACAGTGCGATCGGTCATGCCGAGCAAGCGCCCGGTCTCCTGATCATCGTAGCCGCCGAAGAATCGGCATTCGACCACCGCTGCCAGTCGCGCATCCAGGCTCTCCAACTTACCCAACGCATCATCGAGCGCGATCAATTCAGCATCGCTCTGCCAGAACACCGGCACGTCATCGTCTAGCGGCAGCACCACCGCCCCGCCGCCACGCCGCTGGGCGACGCGGCCGCGCGCATGATTGACCAGCACCTGCCGCATTGCGCGTGCCGCCGTGCGCAGGAAGTGCTGTTCGTCGGCAAAGCGCGGCGAGCGGCGAAGCTTCAAGAAGACCTCGGAAATGAGCGCCGTCGACCGAAGAGTTTCGGGGCTGCCGAACCGCGATGACAGCGCGCCTGCGATCATACGCAACTGCGGATAGAGCGCCTCGACGAGAACGCGGACATCGTCTGCGGTATCATCGCCGTCAGCCATGCCCGCGCCTTC
>JBIPOH010000504.1:0-2513 GCA_044379435.1 Novosphingobium sp. | reverse complement strand
GCTGGTGAGCTGCTGCCAGATCTGCGCAAATTCGGCTTCGACCATCGAGGGCGGCACTGCGAAATCGTGGCCAGCGGCCAGCTGATCGAGCAGCGAGCGCTTCATCGCCGTGCGCGTGAGCCCGGCGGTTTCCTGCTCGAGCTGGCCCTTGATGAGGCCGCGCAGCTGGTCGATGCCTTCAAGGCCGAGCGACTTGGCGAAATCGTCGTCCGCGGCGAATTCGGCTGCGTGCTGAACCGACTTCACGGTGCAGGCGAACTGAGCATCCTTGCCGGCGAGGTTTTCGGCCGGATAGTCTGCCGGGAAGGTCACGGTGATGGTGCGCTCATCGCCCACCTTCACGCCAACGAGCTGTTCTTCGAAGCCGGGGATGAAGCGGCCCGAGCCAAGCTCGAGCGGCTGATCGCTGGCGGTGCCGCCATCGAAGGCGACGCCATCAACCGAACCGGCGAAATCGATGATGATCTGATCGCCATCGGCCGCGACAGTGCCTTCCGGCGCATCATTGAAGCGCTTCTGACCCGCAGCAATGCGGCCAATCGCCTCGTCGACCTGGCTCTCGCTCACTTCGACCGTCAGGCGTTCCAGCTTGAGGCCGTCGATGGCGGGCGCGGTGATGTCCGGCAGCACTTCGAGGTTGACGGTGAGTTCGGCATCCTTGCCCTGCTCATAGCCTTCGGCCAGCGAAACGTCGGGCTGAGTCGCGGGGCGCAGGCCCTTTTCCGAAACCAGCTTGTCCATCGCTTCGCGGATCGAGGTTTCGAGCGCCTGCTGGTGCAGCGCGGGGCCATGCATCTTGCGCACGAGGTTGACGGGCACCTTGCCGGGGCGGAAGCCGGGCATGCGCACCTGCGGGGCGATCTTCTTGACCTCACCCTCGACGTGCGCCGCGATATCCGTCGCGGCGATGGTCAGGGCATAGGCGCGCTTCAGGCCCTCGTTGCTGGTTTCGACGATCTGCATCTGTGATCCAACTTTCTTGTCCGACTTCACGTCATCAAAATGCGGCCCATCCGGTCTGGAAGGCCTGATTGCTGCTGGCTTGAGCCAGACGCATTGCGCGGGGCGAATCTGGTGCGGGCGAAGGGACTCGAACCCCCACATCTTGCGATACTGGAACCTAAATCCAGCGCGTCTACCAGTTCCGCCACGCCCGCATCCGGCGAAAAACGAGCGCCGCCCCTATCGCAGCGCCGGGCAAAGGGCAAGCCTAGGCGAACAGCCTTGTCAGCAATGCCAACCAGCTTGCCGCAGCAGGTGGCGCGGTGGCCGCCTCAACTGGCGCCAGTCCCGCACATTCGAGGCAATAGACTTGCGCCCCAGCCCCGCCGAGCAGGCGCGTCAGATCGCTCGCCAGTTGCCCGGCCAGCGCCGCCTGCCGCTGTGCGGCCAGCGCCGCGAAATCCGGTGCTGCGCCGCGCGTTTCCCCGCTCTCGCCTTCCGCCAGACTGCCGAGCAGGGCGCTGAAGGGATCTTCCCCTTCGCCGAGGTAGACCGGGTGCCAAGCCTTGGCCCCTGCCGCCTTTGCCGCCCAAGCCAGCGCTGCATCGATCCCGCCGAATTCGTCGACAAGGCCGATCTGCCGCGCCGTGCCGCCATCCCAGATGCGGCCTTGCGCAATCCGGTCGATCTCCGCCGCGCTCTTCTTGCGCGAAGCGGCCACGAGCGACACGAACCGCGCATAGCCCGAATCGATCTGCTGCTGGATCACGGCCTCTGCGGTTGGCGAAAAGCCGCCGAACACATCCGGCTGGCCGGAAAGCGCGGTGGTGCGCACGCCGTCGGTACCCACGCCGATGTTGGCCAGCGCCGCCTCGAAGCTGGGGATCACCGCAAAAATGCCGATCGAGCCAGTGATCGTCGCCGGTTCGGCGAACACGCGGTCTGCCGGCGTGGAAACCCAGTAGCCGCCGCTTGCCGCCACGCCCGCCATGGAAACCGCAACGGGCAGCTTCTTTGCCTTCATGCGCGCAATGGCCGCGCGAATGCGCTCGGACCCAGTGACCGATCCGCCCGGCGAATCGACCCGCACAACCAGCCCGGCATAATCCCCGCTCGCAGCCGCCTTGTCGATCAGGTCGGCAATCCGGTCGCCGCCCGCCGTGCCCGGCCCGGCATCGCCATCGACGATATTGCCCGCTACCGTCACCACCGCGATGGCCTTGCCATCGGTGGGGGCCGCGCTGTCTGCCAGGTAAGCTTCGAGTGCGGTGCCCTTGAAAGCGCCATCCACGTCCCCGGCATCCTTGCCGACGATCTCGGCCACGCGCTGGCCAAAGGCGGTCTTGTCACCCACCCGGTCGACCAACCCGGCGGCAACCGCTGCCTTGGCCGCATCGCCGCCCGAAGCCGCGATCCACTTCACCGGATCGCCCGTCACCAGCGCGATGTCCGCCTTGGGCCGCGCCTTCTTCACATCGGCCTGCCACGTCTCCCACAGCGCGGCATAGACCGCGCCCAGCGCTTCCTTGGCCTCGGGCGAGGCGTTTTCGCGCACGAAGGGCTCGACCGCG
>JBIPOH010000503.1:0-2516 GCA_044379435.1 Novosphingobium sp. | reverse complement strand
AGCCGCGTCTTCGTCCCCGGCGGCGGGGTCGACGAGGACAGCGTAACCGGCTCGGCCCATGCAGTGCTGACGCCCTATTGGGCCAAGCGGCTGGGGCGCGACAGCTTCACCGCGCATCAGGCAAGCACGCGCGGCGGCGATCTGACGCTGCGGCTTGACGGCGACAAGGTATGGCTCGGCGGGCCATGTGTCACTGTGGTGGAAGGCATGTTCCATTTGTGATCCCCCGCGCAGGCGGGGGTCTCAGGCGGTGTGCGCCAAACATCGGGAGACCCCCGCCTTCGCGGGAGCGCACGAGGAATTAGCGAGCGGGATACAGCTCCAGAATATCTGCCGCCTGCTGCAACATCGGCGGGCGCTCCGTGCTGTCCGAATGGCCGAGCCGCACCAGCGTCACCCGCTGGCTTGGCGAGACCAGCACATATTGCCCCATATGACCGATCAGCGAAAACAGGCTTTGCGGCGCGCGGTCGGGGAATAGCGGGTGTTCGCTCGCTGGTGTGCCGGGGATCGGACGGTTGAGCCAGGTCTGGAACCCGTAATGCGGGCTCCGGGGGGAGGGGGTGACCATCGCCTCAACCCAGCGCTGCGGCACCAATTGCTCGCCGCCGGGCGCGCGGCCTTTCAGGCGGAGGAATTCGCCCAGCTTCGCCCAGTCGCGCGCACTGGCGTGCATCAGGCTGCCGCCGATCAGCGTGCCAGACGCATCGAACTCGGGCACCATTGACGTCATGCCGAGCGGGCCGAACAACCGTTCCTGCAAATAACCCGCCACCGCCTTGCGCCGCGCATCGGGCGAGGCGCTGGCGGTCAGCGCCCGCGCGGCGATATCGGCGAGGATCACGCTGGTGTTCGAGGAATATTCGAACTGCTTGCCGGGCTCGGCTTCGAGCGGCTGCTCCTCTGCCCACTTCGCCATATTGTCGCGCCCGTCGAGGAACAGCATCCTGACCTCGCTCGATTCGTAGGGCGGATCGCCCGCTTCGGTGTGGCGCAGCCCGCTGCGCATCTGAAGCAGCTGGCGCAAGGTGATCTCGGCGCGCGGATCGCCGGGGCGCTGCCATAACGGGATGGGGGCGGGGGCATCGAGACTGAGCTTGCCGTCAGCGACCAGCATCCCGATCAGCACGCCGGTGACCGTCTTGGCCATCGACCAGCTGATGAAGCGCGTGTCCTTGTCATAGCCCGGGCCATAGCGTTCGGCGGCGAGTTTCCCGTTTGCCATCACCACCACGGCGCGGGTTTCGCCGAGGCCCGGCATTGTAAACAGATCGTCGATCGACCGGGCCAGCTGGTCCTTCGGCGCCCCTGAATCCGCGGTCACAGCGGCGAGCGCGGCATCGGACAGGGGGGCTTGTCCCGGCGGCGTCGATCCGCAGGCGGCGAGCATCAGCAGGGCTGGCGCTAGCAGAGCCGCGCGATTATGGGCAGGCGATCCAAGGGTCATGCGGCCCCAATTCCCGATGCGCGAAGGCTTGGCAATGGCGAAATCATCCCCCCGCACAGCGATCCGCCGTCCGCGCTACGGGCTGTGGTTGCTGGCGATCATCGCGCTGGGTGTGGGTGGGGCTGCCTGGGCGTTTCGCGAGCCGATCAATGGCTATGGCAGCATCGCGTCGGCCTATTCAGCGCGGGTCGCCTGTTCGTGCCGCTTTGTCGCGGGCCGCAGTCTTGAAGATTGCCGCAAGGACAAGCTCGCCGGGATGGAAGCCGTGACCCTGCGCGACAATCCTGAGGCGAAGAGCGTCACCGCCCGCTTCCCGTTGGTGGCTGAGGCAACCGCGACCTACCGCGAAGGCTATGGCTGCGTGCTGGAGCCTTACGAGAGTTAAGCGGCGACCTTTTCGGTCGAATCGATCCACCCGCCGCCGATTACGCGTTCGCCCGCATAGATCACTGCTGCCTGCCCGGGCGCGACGCCGAATTCTGGCGTGGCAAAGCGAATCGTGACCTCTGCGCCGTCACCCAGCGCGCCTTCTAGCGTTACCGGCACCGGCTTGGCGAGGCTGCGGACCTTGGCGGTTAGCGGTTCGTCACCGAACGGCCCGATGCGGTTGGTTTCGGTCACGCGCGCGGCGTTCACCGCCAGCATCCGCTTCGGCCCGACTCGGACTTCGCGCGCAGCAGCATCGAGGCCGATCACATAGAGCGGCTCAGGCTGGCCGCCGATTTCCAGACCCTTCCTCTGGCCCACGGTGAAGTGGACGATGCCCTTGTGTGTCCCGAGCGTCTCGCCGGTAGCGGCGTGGACGATCGCGCCGGGGGCCGCGCCTTCGGGGCGGACCTTGGTGACGATCTTGGCGTAGTTGCCATCGGGCACGAAGCAGATGTCCTGCGAATCCGGCTTGGCCGCGTTGCGCAGGCCCGCCGCTTCGGCCAATTCGCGCACCTGCGGCTTGGGCATTCCGCCAAGCGGAAAGCGCAGATAATCGAGCTGCGCTTCGGTGGTGCCATACAGGAAGTAGGACTGATCGCGCGCCGGATCGAAGGCGCGGTGCAATTGCGGGCCGTCCGCC
>JBIPOH010000502.1:0-2517 GCA_044379435.1 Novosphingobium sp. | reverse complement strand
GGTGAATGCGCGCGAGGTCGAGTTTCATCAGGCGATTGTCACCAGCGTAAAGGAACTGGCTCGATTGCAGCACCGGTTCGGCGAAGTCCTCTCCGGGTAGGTTCGAGACTCGTGCCTCGTGCCCGAAGCCGGTGAGCTTGCCATCGGCATCGGCCGCAAGCCGGATGCGCTGGTGCGTCTCGGAGCGGCGCATGATCGTTTGGAACACCTGCTGGCGGCTCATCACCACCCGGACCGGGCGTTCCAGTTGTATCGCGGCGAGGGAGGCGGCGACGACTTCCTGGCTGACGCCGAGCTTCGATCCGAACCCGCCACCGACATAGGGCGAAAGTAGCCGAACTTGCGATTCATCAAGGTTCAACGAGTCGGCCAATTCCGCGCGGTTGAACTTGAGCATTTGCAACGAGGCGTGGACTGTCAGCACCTTGCCGTCCCACTGCGCAAGCGCCGCGTGCGGCTCCATGGCTGCCGAGGCATGGCCTTCGGTGGTAATGACGACATCGACGCTGCGCGCTGCCTCCGCCATCGCGTGGGCGAGATCGCCAACCCGGGTGCTCTCGTTCTCTTCGGTCTCGGCAGTTGTTGGATCGAGCGGGGCATCCTCGGCGCGCCATTCGAGCCTGAGGTGTTTGGCAGCGTCGCGCGCCTGTTCGAAGCTGGCCGCGACAACCAGCGCGACCGGCTGGCCCCAGTAGCAGACTTGCCGCGCGGGCTGGAACGGAGCTTCGCCCGCCATGCCTTGCGCCGGGCGGCCGGTCATGCGCGCGTCAGACAGCACCGCCACCACGCCTGGCATGCCGAGCACCGATGCTTCGTCGATCATGGTAATCTCGCCGCGCACGATCGGGACTGTGACGAGCACGCCTTCCAGCAGTCCTTCGGCGTCGTATTCGGCCGCATAGGTGGCGGTGCCGGTGACTTTCATCAGGCCCTCGGGCCGGGGCAGATCGGCGCCGATCACCCCTTGCACCATTGTGTCGAGCACGTTGCGGTTGTCGGGCTTGTCCTGTTTGAGATGCACGCTCATGGCTCGACTCCCGTCGCTTCGCAGAGCACCGCGGCGAGCGTCCGGCGCGCGAGCGGAATCTTGAAATCATTCTCGCCGTAGCCCTGAGCCCCTTCGAGAAGCAGGTCTGCGGCCTTGTCGAACAATGCGAGCGACGGCTCGCTGCCGACCAGCAAGTCGGCGATACGCGGGTCGTGCCACGGCTTGTGCGCGAGCCCCCCGAAGGCGAGGTCGGCGCGGGTGAAACGGCCTTCTGCAAGATCGATCACCGCCGCGACTGAACACAGCGCGAAGGCATAGGACGATCGCTCCCGCACTTTGCGATACAGCTGTATTCCGCCAACCGGTGCTGGGAGGGTGACGGCGGTGATGAGCTCGCCGGGTTCGAGCACGTTATCCTTTTCGGGCGTGTCACCCGGCAGGCGGTGGAAGCCGCGCACCGGCACACTGCGGCTGCGGCGCTCGCTGGCGATCTCGACCGTCGCATCCAGAGCCGCCATCGCCACGGCCATGTCGCCGGGATAGGTGGCGATGCAATTGTCGCTCGCGCCGAGGACCGCATGGATACGCGCGATGCCCTTGATCGCGCCGCAACCTGAGCCCGGCTCGCGCTTGTTGCAGGGCTGGTCGATGTTGGTGAAGTAGTAGCATCGGGTGCGCTGGCACAGATTCCCACCGGTGGTCGCCTTGTTGCGCAGCTGCTGAGTGGCACCAGAGAGGATCGCGCGGGCGAGTACCGGGTATTCGCTGCGCACTTTCGGGTGGACTGCGGTCGCCGTGTTGGTGGCAAGCGCACCTATCCTGAGGCTCTCTCCCTCCTCGGCAATGGTGCCCAGCGACAGCCGCCCGATGTCGACGATGGTCTGCGGGGTTTCGACCTGAAGCTTCATGAGATCGACGAGATTGGTGCCGCCTGCCAATGCGCGCGCGCCGCCTTCCGCCGTAAGCTGCGCCGCGTGTTCGAGACGCTCGGCGCGCTGGTAGTCGAACGGCCTCATGCCTCTGCTCCCGCTACGTCACGAATGGCTGCGAGGATGTTGGGATAGGCCCCACAGCGGCACAAATTGCCGCTCATCCGCTCGCGGATTTCTTTGTCGGTGACGCTAGGGGCGGCATTGAGGTCGTCAGTTGCATCACTCGGCCAACCAGCCGCGATCTCTTGCAGCATTGCGGTCGCCGAGCAGATCTGCCCGGGGGTGCAATAGCCGCACTGAAACCCGTCATGCGCGACAAAGGCTTCCTGCATTGCTCCCGGCGACGTCAGGGAGCCGAGGCCCTCGATCGTCGTTATCTCGTCGCCATCGTGCGTAATGGCGAGCGACAGGCACGAATTAATCCGCAAGCCGCCCACCATGACCGTGCAAGCTCCGCATTGCCCGTGGTCGCAGCCCTTTTTCGTACCGGTAAGCCGCGCCTCCCGGCGGAGAAAATCCAGCAAGCTCGTCCGCGGGTCTTCGGGAAGCGGGTATTCCTGCCCATTGATCGAAATTGCCATCGACTCTCGTCCTGAT
>JBIPOH010000273.1:0-4588 GCA_044379435.1 Novosphingobium sp. | reverse complement strand
GGGCTATGTTACCCAGCTCAAGGTGGATGAGGCAACGGCGGTCAACCTCGCAGGCGTCGAGATGCTCGGCGTGGCGCTGGCCACGGTGTTCATGGCCTTGTGGGGCACGCGGATCAACTGGCGCTGGATCGTGGCGGGCGGTCTGCTGATCGCGGCGGCGGGCGATTTTGCCTCGCTTGGCGCAGGGCTGGGCGGCCCGTTCGAAGCCGCGCGCTTCGTGGCCGGGCTGGGTGAGGGCACGATCACCTCGATCAGCTTCACGTTCGTCGGCGTCACCTTGCGTGCCGAGCGCAACCTCGCGCTCTATCTCACCCTGCTGCTCACCTATGGCGCGTTCGGCTTGTGGTATTTGCCGGAGTTCCTCGGCAGCAACGGCCTCGATGCGATGTTCATCGGCTTTGCGGTGCTTTCGCTGGCCGCGCTCGCCACGCTGCCGTTTCTGCCACATGCTTATTCGGCGCAGGACATGGTCAATCCCGAAGCGCGCCAGCTTCCCGCCGCGATGCTGGTCGTCGCGCTGGCAGGCGTGCTGGCCTACAACCTCGCGCAAGGCATTGCCTGGGCCGTGCTGTTCCTTGTCGGCATCGGTGCGGGGCTTGCGGAGCAGGCGGTGGCGGATGCGCTGTTTCTCTCGCAGATCCTCGCGGTCGGCGGGGCGCTCGCCTCGGTGTTTCTGGCCGGGCACATCAGCCGCAATGGCGCGATTGCGTTCGGCATTCTGGCCGGTGCGGCCAGCATCGCGCTGCTGATCGGCAAGCCCAGCCTCACCCTGTTCGTCGTCGGCGTCTGCGGCTTCAATGTGCTGTGGAACTTCGTGCTGCCGTTCATTCTGGGCCGCGTGTGTGATTTCGATGAAAGCGGGCGGATGATGTCGTTTGCGATCATGATGCAGATGATCGGCCTTGGCGGCGGCCCGCTGATTGCCGCGCAATTGCTTGACGGCACGGGGTATCGCTCGGCAGAATTGCTCTGTGTGGCGCTGTTTGTCGTGAGCTATGCGCTGCTGCTCGTGCCCATCCGCAAGCATCAGGCGCTGATCGCCACCTGATCTCGTATCAAGAGGAAACCTATCGTGTTTGAAACCGTGCAGGATGGCACTGGCCTTGCCGTGATGAACCCCGCAACTGGCGCGCTGATCGCCACGGTGCGCGATTATGCGCCTGCCGAGATCGCCGCGATCATCGATGCCGCCGATGCCGCCCGCCCCGCGTGGGCCGCTGAAACCGCCAAGGCGCGCGCGGCAGTGCTGCGCCGCTGGTACGGCCTCATCATGGAACGGCAGGAAGAGCTTGCCGCGCTGATCACTGCCGAATGCGGCAAGCCCTTGGCCGAAGCGCGCGGCGAAGTGGCCTATGGCGCCTCGTTCATCGAATGGTTCGCCGAGGAAGCCAAGCGCGCCTATGGCGAGACGGTGCCCACATTCGCCGCCGGCAAGCGCGTGCTGACGATCAAGCAGCCCGTGGGCACCTGCGCGGCGATCACGCCATGGAACTTTCCCATCGCGATGATCACCCGCAAGGTTGGCCCTGCGCTGGCGGCAGGGTGCTCCATCGTGCTCAAGCCTGCCGAGGCGACGCCGCTTTCGGCCCTCGCGCTGGAAACGCTGGCGCGCGAGGCTGGCATTCCGGCAGACCTGTTCCGCGTCACCCCGTCCAACGATCCCGCTGGTGTCGGCAGCCTGTTCTGCAGCCATCCCAAAGTCCGCAAGCTCAGCTTCACCGGCTCGACTCGCGTGGGCAAGATCCTGATGGCGCAGGCGGCCGAGAACGTGACCCGCCTTAGCCTCGAACTCGGCGGAAACGCGCCGTTCATCGTGTTCGATGATGCCGATCTCGATGCCGCCGCCGATGGCCTGATGGCCTCCAAGTTCCGCAATGCCGGGCAAACCTGCGTCTGCGCCAATCGCGTGCTGGTGCAGGACAGCATCTACGATGCCTTTGTCGAGAAGGTGCGCGCCAGGGTGGCGGCGCTCGTCGTTGGCGATGGCGCGGCGCCGGGCACCACCATCGGCCCGCTGATCAATGGCGCAGCAGTCGACAAGGTCGAGGCGCTGGTGCGCGATGCACTGGCGGGCGGGGCCTCCGCGCTGCTCGGCGGCAATCGCTCCAATGCCGGTCCGGGCTTCTTCGAGCCGACGGTGCTGGCGGGCGTGCGCGGCGACATGGCGATTGCGACCTCCGAGATTTTCGGCCCCGTAGTTCCCCTGATCCGCTTTGCCGACGAGAACGAGGCGGTGCGCCTCGCCAATGACACGCCCTTTGGCCTCGCCGCCTATTTCTATGCGCGCGATCTGGGCCGGGTTTGGCGGGTGATGGAAGCGCTCGAATACGGGATGGTCGGCGTCAACGACGGCATCATCTCGACCGAAGTCGCGCCGTTTGGCGGCATCAAGCAATCCGGCCTTGGCCGCGAGGGATCGCGCCACGGCCTCGATGAATATCTCGAACTCAAATACTGCCTCATGGGAGGAATTGGCGCATGACCAGCAATCAGGACCTTATGGCGCGCCGTGCAGCCGCTGTGCCGCGCGGGGTCTCCTCGATCCATCCGCACTTCTTCGAACGCGGCGTGAATGCCGAAGCGTTTGATGCCGAAGGCAACCGCTTCATCGATTTCGCGACCGGGATCGCGGTGTGCAACACCGGCCATTCGGACCCGCGCATCGTCGATGCGGTCAAGCGCCAGCTCGACCAGTTCTCGCACTGCTCGTTTCAGGTGACGCCCTACGAGAGCTACATTGCGCTGGCAGAGCAACTCAATGCCGCCGCGCCCATCGAAGGCCCGGTCAAGACGATCTTCCTGACGACGGGCGCAGAGGCGCTGGAAAACGCGGTGAAGATCGCGCGCATGGCCACCGGGCGGCGCGGGATCGTGACCTTCCAGGGCGGCTACCATGGCCGTACGCTGCTGACGCTGGCGATGACAGGCAAGGTGCTCCCCTACAAGGCCGGTTTCGGCCCGCTGCCGGGCGATGTGCACCACACGCGCTTTCCGATCCCCTATCATGGCTTCGATGAAGCGCAGGCCGTCGCCTCGCTGCAGGCGCTCTTTGCCGCGACCATCGAACCGTCCGCCGTCGCGGCCATCGTGATCGAGCCGGTGCTGGGCGAGGGCGGGTTCTACACCGCAAGCTACGCCTTCTTCCGCGCGCTGCGCGAAATTTGCGACAAGCACGGCATCCTGCTGATCGCGGATGAAGTGCAATCGGGCTTTGCGCGCACGGGCCGCATGTTCGCGATGGACTGGGTGCGTGAGGCGACCGGCGTGACGCCGGACATCATGACCATCGCCAAGGCCATGGCGGGCGGCTTCCCGATATCGGGCGTGATGGGCAAGGCCGAGATCATGGACGCGCCTGATGCTGGCGGCCTTGGCGGCACCTATGGCGGCTCGCCGCTGGGCTGCGTGGCAGGGCTCGAAGTCCTCAAGATCATCGCCGAGGACGGGCTGTGCGAACGCGCCGTCATGATCGGGAACACGATCAAGGGCACCCTGCGGGCGTTGCAGCAGGGCGGAATGCGCAGCATCGGCGATGTGCGCGGCCCGGGCGCGATGGTGGCGATGGAGCTCGTCCATGATGGCGATCCGGATCGTCCGAACCCGGAACTGACCAAGGCCGTGGTGCAGGAAGGTGCGAAGGACGGACTGCTGCTGCTCTCGTGCGGGATGCGCGGCAATGTCGTGCGGTTCCTGCCTGCGCTGACCATGCCGGATGACCTGCTGGCCGAGGCGATGGAGCGCCTGACCGGCGTCCTGAAGCGCGTGGCGGCTTAACCGGTGCGCGGTGTCTCGCCCTTGCGGTAGCGTCCGGGCGAGACACCGAAATGGCGGACGAAAGCGCGGGTGAAGCTTGCGCTTTCGGCAAAACCCACATCGAGCGCGATCGTGCTGATGTTGCGGCGGCTGGTGCGCAGCAGGCGCGCGGCCACGTCCATTCGGTGCTCGTTCAGCAGCTTGCGCCAGCCGCTGCCTTCGGCGGTCAGGCGGCGATGCAGGGTCGGCGCAGACAATCCCAGCCGCCGCGCCGCTTCTGCAAGGCCAGGCGGTGCATCAAGCGGGGCCGCATCAATCATCGCTTTCACCTGCCCCTTCAATGATGCATCTTGCCCTTGTCCGGCCCGCCGCTGGAGATGGTCCTCCAGGATGGGATGCAGGCTCGGGCTCAGCACGCGCCCGGGCAGATCGAGGTAGCGGCCCGCCATGGTCACGGCATTGCTGTCCTGCTCGAAAAACACATCGCAGCCGAAGAACTCGCGGTAGCGGGCGTAATCGCCCACTTGCTCGTGCTCGAACCGCACTTCGCTGAATTCGATCTCGCCCCCGGTGAACTGGCGCGCCAGACTGACCATCGCCCCGATCGAGTATTCCGCATCCTGCCGTCGGCGAGTGAGCGACTGATCAACGAGGCCATAGGCAAAGGTGGCCTGCAACCCCGCATCGGTGAACTGGTGGCGGCTGGCCTGCTGGAACGTCGCAAGATAGTGCGCGAAACTGGCGAATGCGGTTCTCAGGTCTGGCGCGCTGAGAAACAGGAAGCTGAGCGGCCCGATACTGTCCGACCCGGCGAGGCGGCCGGCGTGCAGGCCAA
>JBIPOH010000279.1:0-4489 GCA_044379435.1 Novosphingobium sp. | reverse complement strand
GTGCGGATTGCGCACCAGTTCTGCGGCATCTTCGAAGAACGAGACGAAGTGCGCCAGCGGGATCAGCCCATCGGGATCATCCAGCACTTCGCGGCGCACCCCGATGCGCGCCAGCAAGGTGGCCGCCGAATGGCCGGTCAGCTCCACGCAGTTGGCCACGTGCCGCAGGAACTGCGCCGAGATGGTGGGCTGTGCCATGCCTTCAGGGTATCAGGCGCGCTGTGCGAGGCAAGCGCGCCTGCTGCGCGTCACTTGTCCTCAAGCGCCGATTCATAGAACGCTGCGCCCTGGCCGCCCGCCGCGCGCTTGCCGCGGAACTCCCAGTCGCCTCCCATTGCGGTGGAGATGACTTCTTCGGATTCGGTCGGCTGCGCGCCGCAATCGTCGCGGATCGGGGTGGGGCCGTGGACGATGGTGTTGGTCAGCTTGCCAAGGCCCTCGACTTCTACTTCGACCACATCACCCGGCTGCACCGGGCGGCTGTTGGCGGGCGTGCCCGAAAGCAGCACATCGCCCGGCTCCAGCGTGATCGTGCGGGCGATATCGGCGACGAGGTAGTGCATGTCCCACTCCATCTCGCTCGTATTGCCGTCCTGCCGGACTTCGCCGTTGACGATGGTGCGGATCTGCTTGTTCCGGAAATCCCAGCCGGTCACGAGGCCGGGGCCGATGGGGCACAGCGTGTCCGAGCCCTTCACGCGCAGCATCGACCCCGCGTCGGTATCGCGGAAATCGTGGAGGCCGTAGTCGTTGGCAGGGGCGTAGCCGAGGATGTAGTCTGCGGCTTCATCGGGCGAGATGTTGCGGCAGCTGCGGCCGATGACGATGGCAATCTCGCCTTCGTAATTGAGGTACTTGCAGCGTTCGGGACGCACGATGGCACCCTTGTGGGTGTTGAGCGCAGTGATCGGCTTCTGGAAATAGGTGGGGGCGGGCGGCAGCTTGGTGATGAACTCCCTCACGCGGCTGACGTAGTTGAGGTGCACGCAGATGATCTTGCTGGGGTTGCAGGGCGCCAGGTGCACCGCTTCATCAACGCCGATGCTGCGGCCGTCTTTGGTCACGAGCTCGTCACCGTGGCGGGTGGTGAGGATGGGGTAGCCATCGAGCAGGATGCGGCGGTATTCGGTGGTCATCTTGAGGCCCTCGTTTCCATTTGTGATAGGCCTTAGCGCTCTCCCGCGCCACAGGCATTGGCCGCTGCGGCCAAGCTTGGCGGGGTGGGGGCGCTAGAAGCAGATGAGAGACATTCAGACGAGGTATTCATGAGCGACCTGAAGGGCCTGTTCTATCCCCGCACGCCGAGCGGCAAGGCCAGCATCGTGCCGCCCGTGCCGTGGCACTATTCGGGCGAGCTGATCACGCTGGAATACCGCACCGATCCGGCCAAGGTCGCCGCGCTGCTGCCCGAAGGCTTCACGTTGGCCGATGAAGATCCCGGCGCGGTGGCGGCGATCTGGGCGGATTGGCAATCGACCGGTGACGATCCGGCGCAGCTGCTTGATCCGGTGCGGGTGCAGTACAAGGAAATGTTCATCGTGGTGCGGTGCAAGTTCCAGGGCAAGACCTGGTCGCGCTGCGTCTATATCTGGGTGGACAAGGAATTCGCGATGCTGCGCGGCCAGCATCAGGGATACCCGAAGAAGCTCGGCTCGATCCAGATGAGCCGCCCGGTCTACGTCGGCAAGGCGGGCCCGCGCTTGCAACCCGGCGGCACGTTCGGCGTGACGCTGGCGGCGTTTGACCGGCGGCTGGCCGAAGGGCGCTTCACGATCACCGAGGCGGCGGAGAAGCCCGGCTTCGTCAATGGCCTGCCGATGGCGCACAATCGCTGGCTGCCGACCATCGAGACCGATGGCACCCAGAGCCTCGACGAAGTCGTCACCATGTCGAGCTTCGACGTGGAACTGGGGCGCTGCTTCAAGGGCGAGTTCGACCTCACCTATTTCGATTCCCCGGTGGAAGAACTGCTCGATATCGCGCCGCAGGAAAAGATCGCCGGATACTGGCATGAAGTGGGCGCTTCGTGGCGGGCCGGCACCACGCTGGCGCGCAACAATCTCGCCTGATCAACGGATTACCGCGCCTCCCTTCATCACCATACGTACCCGGCGCAGCGCAGCAATGTCGCGCGCCGGGTCGCCCTCCACTGCGACGAGATCGGCCATGAGGCCTGCCTTCACCGCGCCGCGATCTGCAAGGCGGAAGGCACGGGCATTGCCGGATGTGGCGGCGATGAGGACTTGCTCTGCCGTCATCCCGGCGGCGACCATGCTTTCCATTTCCAGCGCGTTTTCGCCGTGAGCGAAGACGCCGACGTCTCCGCCCGCGCAGATCGGGACACCGGCGGCGAGCGCGAGCTTGAAGGCCTTGCGGCTTTCCGCGACGGCGGCCGGGGCGGGTTCGGCGCCGTTCCAGCCGCGATAGCGGGCAACGGCGGCTGAGGCGGCGAGCGTCGGGCAATAGGCGATGCGCTTTGCGGCCATCGCCTTGAACACCTCGGCGGTGCCTTCATCGCCGTGTTCGATGGTATCGGCCCCGGCAGCAATGGCGCGGCGCATCCCTTCTGCCGTCACGGCATGGACCGCAACCGTGCGCCCGGCATCGTGCGCGGCGGCCGTGGCGGCGTCCATTTCGGCCTGGCTGAACGTGGGCAGGCTGGGTTCGCCCGCCCGGTAGTGGTAATCGGCATAGAGCTTCACGACGTCTGCGCCCGCCGCGATCTGATTGCGGACGGCGCGCACCACGCCCTCGACACCGCTGGCTTCCTCTGCGCCTTGCGGAATGGTGACGCCCGGCTCGAACCCCTTCGGCCCATAGGCCCCCTGCGCCACGATGGCGCGGGTGGCGACGAGGAGGCGGGGCCCTGGCGTGAGGCCGCTGTCGATGGCCTGCTTCAGCCCGACATCGGCAAAGCCTGCGCCTTCTGTTCCGAGATCACGCTCCGTGGTGAACCCGGCGCGCAGCGTGATTTCGGCGGCCTTGGCGGCGCGGATGGTGCGCAGGGCCAGCGGCTCGTGCAGCACCTGATCGTCCCACGGCGTTTCGTTGTAGGGGTGGAGGAACAAGTGGCCGTGGCCTTCGATCAAGCCGGGGATCAGCGTCTGGCCGGGAAGATCAATGGTCTTGGTGCCCGGCGGCACGGCAAGGTTGGGGCCGACGGCGGCGATCTTCTCGCCCTCCACCAGCACCTGCCAGCCGGGATGGGGCACGGGATCGGTGCCATCAAACACTTGCGCCGGGCGGAGCAGGGTCCGCTGCGGCTCGGCATTGGCCGCTGCGGGGAGGGCAAGGACGAGCGCGATGGCAGTGGCGAGAGCGTTAGTAACAAGGGCTTTCATGGGCGGCGCTCCCGGCTTGAATTTAGGTCAGGTTGACACAGTTGACACGGTCCTGAGGGAAAACTCCGAGAGGCGGTCTCCGCGTGGCCGAAAGAGGCTGGAACTTGCAGAATTGCAGGGAGTTTGTGGGTCATCGAGGGAGTGTAGAGCAGCATGGGCTTGTAGGACAGTGGCCTGATGCCCCCCTATCGGCGGCCTGTCCGTGGTGGTGAGGCTGGTCTGCGTGCAGACGCCCAGCGGCCCTGAGCGATGTGATCGTTCGGCCCGAAGCAGAAGGAGGCCTGCCTCTTTCCAAAACCGGCTTGCAGCGGCGAGCGTTCCGGGGGAGACTTCGCGGCATGTCATACATCCATCTTCGCAAACCCCTGCTGGGTCTTCTCTGTGCCGCCAGCGTGGCTGCGTCTTCGCTGCAGGCGTCCTCGCCGGAGTTTCCGGCGGCGACCCATCCGATCGCGGGGGACGAATGGCCCTATGTGGGCGGGGACGAGGCGGGGACCTGGTTTTCCGCGCTGGCGGATATCAACGAGAGCAATGCGGGGCAGCTGGGCTTTGCCTGGGCCTATGACATGGGCACCGAGCGCGGGCAGGAAGCGACACCGCTGGTGGTCGATGGGGTGATGTATACCTCGGGCGTCTGGGGCATCGTCTATGCGCTGAATGCCGTGACGGGCGAATTGCTGTGGACCTTCCATCCGGGGATCGATCCGGCTTCGGCCCGCAATGCCTGCTGCGATACGGTGAACCGCGGGGTGGCCGTGCGCGACGGGGTGGTGTTCGTTGCCAGCGAGGATGGGCGGCTCCATGCGCTTGATGCCAGAACCGGCGCTCAGAAGTGGACGGCAGACACCATCATCAGCCGCACGGGAGGCAACACCTATGCCTCGACCGGGGCCGTGCTGCTGACCCGCGATTCCGTGGTGATCGGCAATTCCGGCGCTGACCTCGGGGATGGCTCGACGCGCGGGTACATCTCGGCGTGGGACATCAAGACGGGCAAGTTCAAGTGGCGCTTCTTCACGGTGCCGCCAGCGCCGGGCCAGCCGTTCGAGCATCCCGAACTCGCGATGGCAGCGAAATCGTGGGCACCGGACCATGACGGGCGCTATCAGAACGGCGGGACGGTGTGGGACGGCCTCTCGTATGATGCC
>JBIPOH010000506.1:0-2528 GCA_044379435.1 Novosphingobium sp. | reverse complement strand
ATGCCACGCCAAAGCCGGCCGCTGCCTGGGCCTGCGGCGTTTGGCGGTGCGCAAAATAAACATGAAGATCACACTGCCGCGCCAGCTCTCTAAACAGCGGTGCCTGGTATTGAATAGGGTGGCTGGCCAGGATTCCCAGTCGCAGGCGGCGCTGCACCACTGGCGTTTCAATGTCTGCGAGCATGAGCCAATATCTCCTGAAACCACTGCCCTACATCCTGCGCCTGCTGCCGCGCGGTGTAGGGCTCAAACGCCTGCCGGTTGAGAGGCACCGGCCAACTGAACTGACCAGACTCAAACCACGACTTTCCGATCAGGTCAGCCAACTGGTCAGACGTGGTGTCTTGGTTGAATGTGACGCAAGTACCGCCACCAACTTTCCGCATCAATTTCACGACCGAACTTTCTTCATGAAAAATGGCCAGCAGGGGTTTACCCGCCAGCAGATATGGGTAAATTTTGGAGGCAGTGTAGGCTGCGTCGTCGGAACCAAACACCACCAAGGCGTCGCTGGCCAGAAGCGCGCGCAACATATCACTGTAGCCCAAACGGTCAGGCTTTTCTTCTACAAAGTTGCACAAAGTTGTACCGAAAACTAGTGGTTCATAAGTTTTTGAACCCTGCCCAGCAGCTGCATAAGATGTACCAATTGCCTCGAACTTCACTCCTTGTTTGGGCAGTGTGCCATGTGTCTCCGCTTGGACCCAAGCTTGAAAAAACCCCTGTGCAGCTTTAACCATATCTGCCCCACCACGGCCAATGTAGCGCCAGGTTTTACTACCAAACAACTGAGGGGCCGGTAAATGCTGCGCAGCTAGTACTGCCATTTCAGCGGGCTCCCCGGGAAAGCCTGCAACCAACCGGGGTTGCCGCACGACGGCAACACCATAGCGCGAGTCAAGCATGGGCAAGTAGGCGGGTGATACTGAAAGAAAACCACTGCAACGGCGAACAACAGCACGCTCTGCCATACGGTGCAACTTGTCAATTACGCCATATTTGAGACGGCCCCCTGGCGGCACGATGTGACGATTAAAACGGTAATAGTCATTAACCCATGGGTCTTGGAAGTCCATGCAAAAAGGTATGCTGAAGTCGCGATGCCAGCCTAATGCCAACACTGTAAGAGGGAACTCATTAGTCGAGAAGAATACAAGATCGAATTTTCGCCCAGACAAGAGCGAGCGAACCTTGTCATCTAAAGCTGACCAAGCGCGAATAAATACACTCGATAAGCCAAAACGTTTGCGCGGGATTTTAATGCGATGCACTTCTAAGCTGGCTGGCAGATTCGTTGCCAGCCAAGGGTCTTGGGGCAAGCTGAGGCAATCGGCATCCACACCAACGACCACCGGATTCCAACCAGCCTCATTGGCATACATCAACAACAGGCGCAGTCGGTGCGTATCGGCTTCATTACTTGGTGCAAACCGAGGCGAAATGCACAAAATTTGTATCGTTTGCGTCACACCAAACCCTCTAGCAGTTGGCGAAGGCGCTGAGGTGTTCCGGCAGACACCAAGATTAAGTCTTTTGGACGCTGGATCATGGCTACGCGCAAAGACTCACGCGCCGCATCACTTCCGTTTACCCCATGCCCCCCCCGTGATGCCCCACGAATCACACCAAAATGCGCCATGAACATTCCGGAAGATGAGGGTTGCGATTGGTGATTGAACCAACTGCTCTGGATGATCCTGCCAAAATTGGAAGTTGCCATGTTGGGCTTGACAGACCCTACGCCGTAGGTGGAAACCACGGCATTGTCGACCCAATAATCAAAAGCTGACCGTGCCGCATCATCTAACGCTTCTGGCTCTGGTTCATGCGCAAGCAACCACTCTACGTTATCGCGCTGCAGGCGCCGCAGACTCTCTTCCAGTGACTGCTCTACTGCCTGTTTCACAAAAACAAACATATTCTTCGTTCTTTCAGAATCTGGTTGTCGGGAGGTGGTGCGACGCGCTAAAATTTTTTGCTTCACTAATGGATAGCGTCGAAAAAAACCACGCGTAAGAAGGCGAGCCCCGTCCTTGATGTAACTGTAATGCGGCCGGGCTATCCCCACCTTGGTAGCAATGGTGATTCGAGGGTCGTTTCCGATCACTTCGCCAATCACGTTTTCTGCCAAACCCATGCCATAGAGCGGCGCCAAGTCGAAGTGAGTGATTCCCAGTTGAAGAGCCGTTTCAACCATTTTTCTGCTTGAGCGGGCGCTAAAACCGCCTACCAATACGCCACACCCCATCCCGATCTGCGAGGTTGATTTACCGCTCGGTAAACGTATCGTATTCACGCCTGCGCCCCCAGATGCGCAGCTAGGCGCCGAGTCAATGCCAGCGCGGTCAATGTCGTATTCGCATAACCAGAAGAAGGAAATGTGCAAGCCCCCGCAACAAAGACGTTACATGTCTCGTGTACGCGCAGGTTTGCATCCACACAGGACGAAGCAGGGTCATTTCCCATGATAACCCCACCCGCATGGTGATATGTGTCGGACAAATTCAATAGAAACCAATTGCGCCGAG
>JBIPOH010000501.1:0-2530 GCA_044379435.1 Novosphingobium sp. | reverse complement strand
GGCGGCGGTATCACTCTGCACCTCGTGCCCGGTGTCAATTATCTTGGCCGGTCGGCGACAATTATCCTGACCGGTGGAAGCGAGGCATGTTTGGTTCAGCCTTTCGTCTTTGACGTTGGTTGTTTGCTCTGCTCAGACAGGGCGCGCCCTGTCTGAGCAGAGCGGCGGCGGAAGCTTTCCACGTTCATCTCAAAGATCGTCGAGTGATGCACCAGGCGATCGACCGCAGCGAGCGTCATCGCCGGTTCGGCAAACACATGATCCCATCCCGAGAACGGCTGATTCGCCGTGATCGCGATACTCCGGCGCTCATAGCGCTCGGCGATCAACTCGAACAGCACCGAGGTCTCCGCCTGGTCACGGCGAACGTAGCTGAAGTCATCACACACCAGCAGATCGAAGCGATCCAGCTTGGCCAACTCCGCAGGCAAACGCAGCTCCCTTCTTGCGCACTGCAGTCGTTGCACCAAGTCGCTGGTACGCACGAACAACACGCGGTAGCCCCGCTCAATCAACCCGTGGCCGATGGCCGCGATCAAATGCGTCTTGCCCACACCGGGCGGGCCGAACAGCAAGATATTCGCGCCTTGCTCAATCCAGCTGTCCCCCTCGGTCAGCGCCGTGACCTGCGCCTTGGAGACGGTGGGCACCGCCGCGAAATCGAAAGCGGCCAGGCGCTTGTCCGGCGGCAGGCATGACTCGAGGCGGTGCCGGTCAATCCGGCGCGTCTCCCGTTCATTCATTTCATGCTCACACAACGCCGTCAGGAAGCGTTCCGCAGTCCAGCCCTCGCGGTTCGACTGTTCCGCCAACGCCGACCATAAGCGCTTGATGGTGGGCAAGCGCAACTCGGTGAGCAACATCGGCAACGTGGCGGATTCGAGCGCACTCATACCGCCACCCCCAACAGGCAGTCATAGCCCGCCAACGCCGGCAGCTCGATCTTGATGTCTGGTAACGTCGTTTGCTTCGACGCAAACCGCTCTTCAAGACCGGCCAGTTCGGGCAGCGTGCCCGCCTGATACAGGTCACCGAGCACGTTCGCCAGCTGCACTTCACAGGCACCGCGCGCCGCCAGGTCGAGCAAGCCGACCATGACCTTGCAGGCTTGCCGTTCGGGTAAGTGCTCGCTCAGCCGCTCCCAGGTCAGTCGATATTCGGCCCGAGGAAACATGTCATCGCGCAAGACCCAACGTGCAAAGGCCCCCGGCTTTCGCTTGAGCGTCGGCATCAGATGGCGGTAGTCGATGACCTTGCCCCGCTGTTTGCCTGCCGCCACGTTGCCGCGCACAGTCTCGAACACGCACACATCGCCCAACCAGGCTTCGATGCGCTCGGGATAGATGCGGAACTTGGGGCGATGCCCAATCAGCCGTGAGGGCACGCTGTAGAGGATGCGCTTGACGCTGACCGTGCCGTATTTGGTGACCCGGGCATCTGTTTCTTCATACTCGCTGGTACGGCGTATCGGTAGCGCGTTGAGCGCGATACGCTCTTGCGCCACCTTCGCCGATAGCCGGCGATTCATCCGCGCCACGACCTCGGCGATGAAGCGCCGGTAGTCGGTCAGTGTGTCAAAGCGCCGGTGGCCACGTAACAGGAGCGCTTGGTCAATGGCGTTCTTGAGGCTGCCTTGACGCGATTCGATGCTGCCATTCTCGTGGGATTCCCCGAGGTTGTTGCGGCTGGCACGCAGCCCATAGTGTTTGCACAGGTCGGCATAGCGGCGTGTCAGTTCTTCTTGCTCAGACAGGTTGTTGAAGGCGGCCGAGAGGCTGTCAGTGCGGTGTTCTTCGGGAACCCCGCCCAGCGCCCACAGGGCATTCTGCAGACCTTGGGCCAGTGCTGCAAAGCTCTCGCCGCCGAGCACGACTTCGGCATGGCGCCAGCCAGAGTAGGCCAGGGCGAACTGATAGAGCCGATGGCTAAAGACTTCGCCCGCGACAATGACCCCGAGGCTGTCGCAAACCGTGAAATCCGAGAGCGCCTGGCGCCCCGGCGGGTTCGCTTGCGCAAAGTAGATCTCTTTGTCGTGGCCATGCTCGGCGCGCCAGGTGCGCACCCGACGCTGGAGGGTGCGCAGGATGCCGTCACCGAAGCGCTCGCCGTGACGCTGTTGTAACTCCTCAAGGAGGGTTCTGCCTTGCAGACCCGGTTCGGCTTCAAGCAGCGGCAGGAGCTCTTCCTCCCAGACGCTGGCCAGCGGGTCGGTGCGTGTTCGCCAGTCCCGCGGCCCGCGCTGCGATGGCAGCCCCTGTGCTTTGTCGATCCGCCGTGCCGAACGCGCACTGATCCCCATTCTCGCCGCAGCAATCTCTTGCGTGGTTTGCCTTCTCATTGCTTTGTACTTGCGCACTTGTTGGTCCGTTATCTTCTTGCCGGGCACTCAGCGACTCCTCACGGTTTCGTCAGGAGATCACTGTATCCCTCGCTTCCGGACCTTCCCGGCTTGCGGCCCAACCGGCCAAGATAGTTGTCGCTGACCGGTCAGGATAATTGTCGCCGGCCAAGCAAACCACGATCTTGCTTG
>JBIPOH010000509.1:0-2535 GCA_044379435.1 Novosphingobium sp. | reverse complement strand
GGCCTGTGAACGGATGGAATCCGATCAAACCCCATACCCCCACGCACAACCCATTTTTTTGAGTGATCACCCATGAATCTCCCCATGAACTTTTTTCAATTCAAGCCCCTCACGTTGAGTCTTCTGGCTGCTGGCGCCATCGCTTTTGCTGCGTTAGGCCTGTTTGCCACCCGTACCCAGGCAGCCGATGCCGCCGCACCGGCAGCCACTGCAGCCAAGGCGGCGTTGACGGTGTCATTGACTCAGCCCCAAAGCAGCGCGCTGGCCATCAAGTTGGCTGCCAATGGCAGCGTGGCCGCCTGGCAAGAGGCCAGCATCGGCGCCGAAACCGGTGGCCTGCGCGTGACCGAGTTGCACGCCAGCGTGGGCGATCAGGTCAAGCGCGGGCAGTTGCTGGCCAGCTTTGCCGCCGAGAGCGTTCAGGCCGATGTGGCCGTCGTGCGCGCCGCCGTGGCCGAGGCCCAGGCGAACGCCGCTGAAGCCACGGCAAATGCCGACCGCGCCCGCGCCGTGCAGGGCAGCGGGGCGCTCAGTGCCCAGCAGGTCAACCAGTACATCACCACTGAGGCCACGGCCAAAGCGCGTGTGGCGTCTGCCAAGGCGCAACTGGAATCGCAGTTGCTGCGCCTGAACAACACCCGGTTGCTGGCCCCTGACAGCGGCATCATCTCGGCCCGTTTGACTAGCGTGGGCTCGGTGGTGGGCGCTGGCACAGAGATGTTCAAACTCATCCGCAAGGGCCGTCTGGAGTGGCGCGGCGAAGTCACCTCCGGCGAGATTGGCCGCATTGCCGTGGGCATGGGCGTGGTGGTCACCGCGCCGGGCGGCGAGCAAATGAGGGGGCGTGTGCGCGCTCTGGCGCCCACGGTGGACGCCGCCACCCGCAATGGCCTGGTCTACGTGGACCTGACTGGGGCCGTGCCGGGCAGCAAACTGGCGTCGGGCGCCTTCAAGCCGGGCATGTTTGCCCGGGGTGAGTTTGAGCTGGGCAGCTCCAGCGCCCTGACCGTGCCGCAAACGGCGGTGGTGGTGCGTGATGGTTTCAGCTACGTGTCGCGCGTGGGGGCGGACAAACGGGTGAGCCAGATCAAGGTGCAGACCGGCCGGGTGGTGGGCGACCAGGTGGAGGTTCGCAGTGGTGTCACGCCGCAAGACCAGCTGGTGGTGAGCGGTGGCAGCTTTTTGAGCGAGGGCGACCTGGTGCGCGTGGTGGCAGGCCCTTCCACAGCCAATTCAGTGCCAAATAGCCCTCCAGCAGTCGTATCAAAAGCGTCACAAGCTACAAAATAAGGAGTGACCAAGATGAACGTATCTGCGTGGTCCATCAAGAACCCGATTCCGGCGGCGATGCTGTTTGTGCTGCTCACCTTGGCCGGCTTGCTGGCCTTCAAGTCCATGAAGGTGCAGCAGGTCCCTGACCTGGAGCTGCCCACCATCATCGTATCGGCGTCTCTGCCCGGTGCCGCACCGGCCCAGCTGGAAACCGAAGTCGCCCGAAAAATCGAGAACGCCATTGCCCCGTTGCAGGGCCTGAAAAACATCTATACCAAGGTGCAGGACGGCGGCGTCACGGTCACAGCTGAGTTCCGGCTGGAGAAGCCCACGCAAGAAGCCATCGACGATGTGCGCAGCGCCGTGCAGGGCGTGCGCTCGGAGCTGCCCAGCGATGTGCGCGACCCGGTGGTCAGCAAGGTCAACCTCTCGGGTGCTCCCATTTTGGCGCTCACCATCCGGTCTGATCGGATGGACGATGAGGCCCTGAGCTGGTTTGTGGACAACACCGTGGCGCGCCGCCTGCTGGGCGTCAAGGGCGTCGGTTCGGTGGTGCGTGTCGGGGGTGTGACGCGTCAGGTGGAGGTGGCGCTGGACCCACTCAAACTGCAGTCGCTGGGGGCGACGGCTGCCGATGTATCGCGCCAGTTGCGCCAGGTGCAAACCGAGAGCGCCGGTGGCCGGGCTGATTTGGGCGGCAGCGAGCAGCCCATGCGCACGCTGGCCACGGTCAAAACCGTGGAAGAGCTCGCCCGGCTGGAGCTGTCCCTGAGCAGTGGTCAGCGGGTGCGCCTGGACCAGGTCGCCACGGTCAAAGACACCGTGGCCGAGCCCCGGGCGCTGGCGATGCTCAATGGCGTGTCGGTCGTGGGCTTTGAGATCACCCGCAGCAAAGGCGCCAGTGAGGTGGAGGTGGGTGCGGCTGTGAAAGTGGCGCTAGAAGAACTCAAAACCCAGCACCCCGACATTGAACTCACCCAGGCCTTCGACTTTGTGCAGCCCGTGGCCGAAGAGTTTGATTCGTCCATGGTCATGCTCTATGAAGGCGCAATTCTGGCGGTGATGGTGGTGTGGCTGTTTTTGCGCAATTTCCGCAGCACGCTGGTGTCGGCCGTGGCCTTGCCCCTGTCGGTCATTCCTGCCTTTATCGGCATGGCATATCTGGGCTTCTCCATCAACACCGTCACGTTGCTGGCGCTGTCTTTGGTGATTGGTGTGCTGGTGGATGATGCGATTGTGGAGGTCGAAAACATCGAGCGCCAC
>JBIPOH010000120.1:0-9140 GCA_044379435.1 Novosphingobium sp. | reverse complement strand
TCGATATCTCAAGGCTTCCTGACGAAGCAATGGGCCATTTTGGTCAAATCCCGAAGGGACGCTGGAATGGCTTCCATCTCGTGCAGATACTTGCTTGGAAAGGCAACCAGCCTTCCTGGCGCAAGCATCCGCCCGATATGTTCGCCATTCCAGCGCCTCGAAGGCGCGGTTAATAGGTCCTGACCCTAGAGCAGAGGTGCTGAAGCGCGCTGGATCTGGGCGCTTGCCCGTTCCGGCGCGCCTGCATTTGCTGAGATCGCGCCGGAACATTCCGCCGTTCGCCCGTCCTGTCGGCACAATCTAACTCACAGCATAGGGATGGTCAGGCACATGGTTCGGGTAGGTCGCCTCACTCCCCGTTCGCGGCGCGGGGAAGGAGACCCACCACAACGCCGACTTGCGCTTCGGTGCCAGATGGCAGCCGGAACGAGACATGACCGGCATAGTCGACGTCGAAGCGTGCAGCATCGGTCTGAAGTGTCCACGCGAATTTCGCGTCACTGGGCTGGCTTTTGCTCCCTACCGCCCAGCGAAGCCCGTCATAGGCATCGATACGCCCGCTCTGCGTGATATAATAGTCTTTGGGATCACCGTAGAGGATAATCCGCGCAACAAGTGTCAGATCTGGCGGTCCCGCCGTCTCTCTGCCGGGTTGATAGCGGACCTGACGCATCGGCACGAGGCCGCTGGTCTGCTTCATGGTGCTGATTTCGGCGCTGACCATCGCTTTGGCGTTCTGCCAGCCGTGCATGATCGCCGCGATGCGATCTTTGCGACCTGGATGGGTCGGCATGGCCTGCTCGGGCAGGATCCGGGCCGCAGCCGATGTGGTTTCAGCAATGCTGGCACCAAGGCGCGCCAGCACAAAGCCGGAAAACTGATCGGCCTCAAGCTCGTCGCGCCATGGCTCGGTGGATTGGCGCAAGGTATGGCCTGCAAGGTGATGGCCGACTTCGTGCGCCAGAATGCTCATGGCGCCCCAGTCCTGACAAATGCGATCCGCGACGAGCGCCATGAAGCCGGGGTCGAACAGGATGACGCGCCGTCCATTGATGATTGCTGCGGCCGCCGGCGTAGAGTTATCCACGATCAACTCGAAGTTCATTTCGAGCCCGCTGATGCGCTCGACACGCTCGACCTGTGCCTTTGCCTCTGCGATATCTGCAGAGTGCGATGCACCCGATCGTCCAACGTAACCAAGGCCACCCCTGCTTTGGACGCGACCTTCGCCGGGCCAGTAGTTTTGCAAACGGGCCTGCGACCATTGCTTGCTGATTGCGCATTGCCCTTGGTCGCCTCGCTGCCCGGTCGTTTCGGCAGAGGTCTGCTGCACTTGGTATTCCGGGCCCAGATCGGATCGTGCCGAGGCCGGTGCCAGCGCTCCGCACATCAACAAGAGCATGATGGCAGTGCGCGGGCCGGCTGTGCGCCGCAGCGCCCCAAAACTGCATGCTTCTTTGCAGGAAATCCTCGAACGCTTCATGGCTACAGCTCCCAATCCCCGTGGAAACCACTAAGCACGAATCAAGCCATTTCGGTTCTGGTGTTGAAATTGCTAACTTAATGATTTCGCACAGGATCGATCCGATCCGTACTCATCGCAAAACGGGAAACCCATGTTGCAAAATGCAAGTTTGGTGGGCTCGGGGTCTGCTTGGGCATGCCGCGGGAAGCGCAGCACTACAGCCTCCAGCAACTCGGATTTTAACGCATATGCCAGCGGCAGATTTTTGCGGAAGCGGACATTCAAGTGCCAATCGCAGCATGGCTTGGGTTGGTCGCAAGCTGGCGGCGCGCGCTTCAAAGGCTCCCGGGATGCAAGGGCGATGGCCCTTGCCCGCCGGAGGCTGCTTTTCCTGATGGCTGGGCTGGGGTGTGC
This sequence comes from Novosphingobium sp., assembly GCA_044379435.1. Classification (GTDB taxonomy): domain Bacteria; phylum Pseudomonadota; class Alphaproteobacteria; order Sphingomonadales; family Sphingomonadaceae; genus Novosphingobium. The sequence continues at coordinate 7,261 of JBIPOH010000120.1, read as the reverse complement.
GAGGATGCCACTCCACCACCGCCCGCGGCGGCGTAGAAGGGCCCCTCCGTCAGCCCTGCGGGCTGCTACCTCCCCATTAGTGCTGAGCAAAAATGGGGAGGGTTTTCGGGATGCAAGGGTGGTGGCACTCCCCGGTTCGGGGAGGAATTGCGCTTAGCCCTTGGTGAGCTGGCCGCGGATGGCGCCGGCGGGGAAGTCTGCGGTGTGGATGTTGACGTAGTAGCCGGCGGGGTTGGCGAGGATGGGTTTGAGCTTTTCGGGCTCTATGGCGATGCACATGTCGCTGCCTTTGCCGGTCACTTCGATGGTGATGACGGGGGCGCCGTTGGTACCGGCGGCGCCGGTGTGGACGTGGGCCATGGTGGGGGCGGAGGTGCGTTCGGCAAAGAGGGTGTAGCAGAAATCGCCGGTTTCGCTGTTGACCTCGGCGCGCAGGGCGCCGTTGCCGCCCGGAGCGCCGCCGCCGGTTTCGTTGGCGCCGGAGAGATTGGCGGTGAGGATCACCGTTTCAGCAGACGCGGCGACGGGGGCGAGCGCGAGGGGCGCGGCGATGGCGGTGAGGATGAGGGACCGTGCAGAAACCTTGTTCATCGCATCTCTCCAGTTATGGGCGGCGCGCCCTCAATCTTGGGACTCGGCTAGGAGGCCGCGCGGTGCCCCCTGATCCTACGCCTCCTGCGGGCGGGCGCAAAGTCCTGTCTCAGAAGCTTTTCGGCAGGCCGAGAACATGCGTGGCGACGTGGCTGAGGATGAGGTTCGAGGAGATCGGCGCGACTTGATAAAGGCGGGTTTCGCGGAACTTGCGCTCGATATCGTATTCCTCGGCAAAACCGAAGCCGCCGTGGGTCTGCACGCACATATCGGCCGCGAACCATGAGGCTTCGGAGGCGAGGAGCTTGGCCATGTTGGCTTCGGTGCCGGCGCCTTCGCCCGCATCGAACCGGGCGGCGGCATCGGCGACCATCTGCGCGGCGGCGGTCGTCTGGATATAGGCGCGGGCGATGGGGAACTGCACGCCCTGGTTCTGGCCGATGGGGCGGCCGAAGACGGAGCGATCCTTGGCATAAGCGCTGGCCCGATCAATGAAGAAGCGCGCATCGCCAATGCATTCGGCGGCGATGAGGATGCGTTCGGCGTTCATGCCGGAGAGGATATAGCGGAAGCCATCGCCTTCCTTGCCGATGAGGTTTTCGGCAGGCACCGAAAGGTCGTCGAAGAACAACTCGGTCGTGGCGTGATTGAGCATGGTGCGGATGGGGCGGATGGTGAGGCCATTGCCGACCGCTTCGCGCAGATCGACGAGGAGGACGCTCATGCCCTCGGTCGATTTGGCGCATTCATCGCGCGCCGTGGTGCGCACGAGGAGGACCATGAGATCGGAATGTTCGGCGCGGCTGATCCAGATCTTCTGGCCGTTGACGATATAGCGATCCCCGTCGCGGCGGGCGAAGGTGGTGAGGCGCGTGGTATCGGTGCCGCTGGTGGGTTCGGTGACGCCGAAGGCCTGAAGGCGCAGATCGCCGCGCGCGATGGCGGGGAGATAGCGCTCCTTCTGCGCATCGGACCCGTGGCGCAGCAGCGTGCCCATCGTGTACATCTGCGCATGGGCCGCGCCGCCATTGCAGCCGGAGCGGTGGACTTCCTCGAGGACGGCGGTGGCGGCAGCAAGGCCAAGGCCGGAGCCGCCATAGCTTTCGGGGATGAGGACCGAGAGCCAGCCTTCCTGCGCCAGCGTGGTCACGAACTCGGTGGGATACTTCCGGTCCCGGTCGAGCGCCTGCCAGTAGCTGCCGGGGAAACGCGCGCACAACTTGCGCACGCCTTCGCGCAGATCTGCAAAGGTTTCTTCATCGGCCATGGCTCAGCTCTCCCGGAAGCGCTTGTCGAGCAAGGCTATTGCCTGCCTTTGACGCGCCGTAAAGCGGGGCTTGAGGTGCAATTTTGCTAGTGGGCGCCCGGATTTGTCAGTGTTCACCAAGGCGGCTGCGCTCGCGCCTGAGGTAGTAGAACAGCGCGATGAACACCGGCACGATGACCAGCGCGGCGAAGATGTCATGCTCCACGTGCAGGCCGAACAGCGAAAGGCCGCCGCTGAGGTAGGCGAGGAGCGAGACCGCGTAATAGGTGATGGCGACGGTGGAGAAGCCTTCGACGAGGTGCTGGAGGCGCAGCTGGGTGCGGGTGGCGCTTTCGAGCGATTTGAGAAGCTGCGCGTTCTGGTCCTCGATCCGGGTTTCGATGCGGGTGCGCAGCAGGGAGGTGAGCTGGGCAGAGCGTTCGGCCAGTTCCTGCTGGCGGCGCACCACCGTCTCGCAGGTGCGGATGGCCGGGTAGAAACGGCGCTGGGTGAAATCGGCGAGGCTGGCAAAGCCGGGGATGGCAACGGGAGCAAGCGTGGCGAGGCGTTCATCGACCAGCCGGGCATAAGCGGCGGTGGCGCTGAGCCGGTAGCGCGAATCGCTCGCGATAGTGCCGAGTTCGAGCGACATCGCGCAGAGCGAATCGAGCAGTTCGTTGTCTGACGTCTCGTCCGAATCGAGGCGGCGGCCAAAGGCGCGCAGTTCTTCCTCGGCGGCATCGAGCTTACCCCAGCAGGCGCGTGCGACGGGGAGGCCGAGCAGCGCCATGTTGCGATAATTGCCCAGTTCCTGCAGCGATTGCACCGCGCGGGCGAGATCGACCGGGCCGAGCTGTCCTGCCGCCACGACAAGGCGGCCATAGCCTTCGTCCTTGATGCGGAAATCGGAGGAGAGCCGGGCCCCGCCGCCGAAATCGCAGCAGACCAGTTCGGCGGGATCGACATCGAACTGCGCCATGCGCGCAGCAGCCGCGGCAGCATCGGATTCGATATCGATCAGCGTGGCGCGCAGCACTTCGCCCGGCGCGCTTTCCGCCCAGGCGCGCGCCTGCGTGAGCAGCGGGGCATCGGGGCTGGCAAAAACGGTGAGCGTGGTGGCTTCGCTGTGGCGTTCCCAGGTGAACAGGAGGCCATCGTCTAGAATTCCCTGCATGTGGCGCTGGCCAGGCTCCGCCACAAAAGCCGGGCCGCCGCGAAATGGGGGCAGCCCTTCGGAAGGGCCGAGCCGAAGGATCTGGATGATGGTCATCGGCGGGGTGATCGGCGGCCAGCGCCGCAGGTGCATCTCGCCAACAATCTCGCGCCGCAGCCGGTGTTCGTTCAGCATGGCGTGTGGCACTCCCTTCAGGCACCATGGATGCCATGCCATAGTCTTTCACAGCACACTTGCTGTTACAACCCGCATAGTCCAGAGTTCTTGACACTATGAACCGCTTTCCCTTCTCCGCCATCGTCGCGCAAGACGAAATGAAGCAGGCCCTGCTGCTGGCCGCTGTCGATCCAGCCATCGGAGGCGTGATGGTCTTCGGTGATCGCGGGACGGGCAAATCGACCGCCGCGCGCGCGCTGGCCGCGATCCTGCCGCCGATTGTCGCGGTGCAAGGCTGCCGATTCGGCTGCGCACCGACCGATGCCGGGACCTGTCCCGATCCCTGCACATCGAACAAGACCGCAAAGCGCGCGGTGCCGTTCGTCGATCTGCCGCTGGGCGCGACGGAGGACCGCGTGATCGGCGCGCTCGATCTGGAACGCGCGCTGCGTTCGGGCGAGAAGCGGTTCGAACCGGGGCTGCTGGCCAAGGCGCACCGAGGCTTTCTTTATATCGACGAGATCAATCTGCTGGAGGACCACCTTGTCGATCTGCTGCTCGATGTGGCGGCATCGGGCGAAAACCTCGTCGAGCGCGAGGGGCTTTCGGTGCGGCACAAGGCCAAGTTCGTGCTGATCGGCAGCGGCAATCCCGAAGAAGGCGAACTGCGCCCGCAGCTGCTCGACCGGTTTGGGCTTTCGGTCGAAGTGCGCACGCCGCAGGCGCTTGAGGCGCGCGTCGAGATCATGCGCCGCTGCGCCTCGCACGAGCGCGATCCGGCAGCGTTTGGCGAGGAATGGGCACCGGCTGACGCCAAGATCGTGCGCAAGATCGCGCGGGGGCGCTCGCGCCTTCCGGCGGTCGAGACCCCGGACGAGGTGCTCTATGATGCCTCGCGCCTGTGCATGGCCTGCAAGGCAGACGGTCTGCGCGGCGAGCTGACGCTGATGCGCGCGGCGCGGGCGCAGGCGGCGCTCGAAGGCGCGGCATCGGTTCAGCGCAAGCACGTGATCGCGGTGGCCCCCATGGCGCTGCGCCACCGGCTGCGCCGCGATGTGCTGGACGAGACGGGTTCGACCACGCGCATCGAACGGGCGGTGGTCGAGGTCTTCGGATGACCAATCCGCCAGTGGCGGACTCCGCACCGTCCGCTGCAGAGGATGCGGCGCTGGCGCTGCGTGCCTTTGCGCTCTGGCCGGCGGGATTTGGCGGACTATGGCTGCGCGGCCCCGGCCCGGCGCGCGATGCGCTGGTCGAACGGCTGGGCCAGGCGGTCCACCTGCGGCGGATGCCCGCGCATATCGATGGCGAGCGGCTGCACGGCGGGATCGATCTTGCTGCCAGCCTTGCCGCCGGACGCAGCGTGGCCCGCAGCGGCTTCCTCGATGAAGCGCGCGGCGGCGTGGTCATCGCGCCGCTGGCAGAGCGGATCACGCCTTCGCTCGCGGGGAGCGTGGCGCAGACGCTGGACCATGCCGATGCGGCAGAGCGCTTCGGCCTCGTGCTGCTGGATGATGGCGCAGAGCGCGACGAGGTGCCGCCGCTGAGCCTGACCGAGCGCGTGGCTTTCGCCTGCGATCTGGGCACTGCCGCGCCTGCCGATTTTACCGCGACCGCATTGCCGGACCCCATCGCCTCCCCCGCCGAAATCCCCGCCTGCAGCGCCGAGGGGCTGGAGGCGCTGGCCGCCGTCTCGCTGGCGCTGGGCGTCGATTCGGGGCGGGCGCTGCGCTTTGCCGCACTGGCTGCCGGAGCCAGTGCGCGGCTGGATGGGCGAAGTGTTGTGCGCGAAAGCGATCTGGCGGCAGCGGCCCGGCTGGTGCTTTCCCCGCGCGCCACGCGGCTGCCTCCGCCACCGCCGCAGGATCAGGATGAGGATGAGGCCCCGCCTCCTCCCCCTCCCCCGCCCCCGGAAGGCGAGAACGACAATCCCGGCGACGAGCAGCGCGAGGATACCGGCACGCCCGATCCCGACCAGCTGATCGAAGCTGCCGCCGCAGCCATCCCGCCCGGCCTGCTCGAAGCGCTGGCCGATGGCCGCACCCGGCGCGGTGCGGGCAGCGGCGGCGGCGCGCGGCACCTCTCACCGCTTCGGGGCCGCCCGCTCGCCGCGCGGCAGGGCCTCCCGCGTGGCGGCGCGCGGTTGGCGCTGATCGATACCTTGCGCGCGGCAGTGCCATGGCAGGCGCTGCGGCGCGAGGAAGGCGGGGGCGAGATCGGCGGGGCGCGCGCCGGCCTGCGCATCATGAAGGACGACGTGCGCGTGCGGCGCTTCGAAGCGCGCAGTGCCTCGGTCACGATCTTTGCGGTCGATGCCTCGGGTTCAGCCGCGTTCACGCGCCTTGCCGAAGCCAAGGGCGCAGTCGAACTGCTGCTGGCGCAGGCCTATGTGAAGCGCACCGAAGTCGCGCTTGTCGCATTTCGCGGGCAGGAGGCACAGCTGCTGCTGCCGCCCACCCGATCGCTCACCCGCGCGCGCCGCGCGCTGACCGAACTGCCCGGCGGCGGCGGCACGCCGCTGGCGGCGGGGCTTTCCATGGTCTGCACGCTGGGCACTGGCCTGACGCAGCGGGGCTATACGCCGCTGCTGGTGCTGCTGACTGACGGGCGCGGCAATATCGCGCTGGATGGCAGCACCAATCGCGCCGCTGCCACCGAAGATGCGCTGAAAGCTGGGCGGGCGATTGCCACGGCTGGCCTCGCGGGCGTGGTGATCGACATTTCCCCCCGTCCCCGGCCTGAAGCCGCCGCCATCGCCGGGGCGATGCGCGCGCGCTATGTGCCCTTGCCGCAGGCCAATGCGGTCACGCTCAGCAAGGTGATCGGGGCGCTGACATGAAGCATTCGGCATGAGCAAGCCGCTCGTCTGGGAAACCGACGGACGCGATTGGCCGCACCGCAACGCCAGCCGCTTTGTTTCTGCCGGGAACATGGTCTGGCATGTTCAGGAATCGGGCAGCGGGCCGCCTGTGGTGCTGCTGCACGGCACGGGCGCGGCCACGCACAGTTGGCGGCATCTGATGCCCTTGTTGGCGCAGCGCCACCGCGTGATTGCGGTGGACCTGCCCGGCCACGGCTTCACGCGCGGGCGCCCGGCAGGCGGGCTGACGCTGCCGGGCATGGCCGCCGCCCTCACCGCGCTGCTGGCGGCCATGGCGGTGCAGCCGGTGCAGCTGATCGGCCATTCCGCAGGCGCGGCCATTGCGCTGAAGATGGTGCGCAGCGGCCTCGCCGTGCCCGAGGTGATCGGGCTCAATGCGGCGCTGATGCCCTTCCCCGGCCTGTTCGCGCCGCTGTTTCAGGGCCTGGCCCGCGCGCTCGTGCTCAATCCGCTGGTGCCGCGCCTGTTCGCCGCCAGTGCGCGCACATCAGGCGATACCGGGCGGCTGCTCATTCGCTCCACCGGTTCGCGAATCGATGCCGAAGGGGTGCGCTGCTACGCCATGCTGCTGGGCAATTCGCACCACTGCCGGGGCGCGCTGGAAATGATGGCCAGCTGGGATCTGGCGGGCCTGCAGCACGATCTGCCCAAAGTGGCCACGCGCGTGCGCCTGATCCACGGCGCAAAGGATGCCGCCGTGCCGACCAGCGCCGCAGAGCAGGCCGCGCGGCTGATCCCCGAAGCCGAGCTCAACGTGCTTGCAGGGCTTGGCCACCTGGCGCACGAAGAGCGCGCAGATCTGGTTGCGGCGGCGATGTTTGCTTCGGCGCCGGTGCCGGCCTGAGAGGGAGAACAAGCGCGTGGCTGAGAACTTCGGATGGATCGAAATGGTCGTCTTCGGCGGCGTCGCGCTGGGCATTGGCGTGTGGCAGCTGGTTTCGGTCAACCGCGAGATCGCCAAGGACAAAGCCAAGAAGGACGCTGCTAGGCAGGATGAGGCCCGCGACGACTGATTACCTTCGCGCTCGGGGCATCCGGTGCGGGATCAGCTGCTGCACGATGGGTGAGCAGAACCGATCGAGCGAGAGCGTTTCCTGCATCGCCACCACCGGCTCACCATAGAGGCGCGCGTGGAGCGTGGAGCGGGTGTAGAAAGGCGAATCCTCCCAGGTGCGGCGCACGCGGGCAAGGCCCCGGTCCGCACGGGTAAGCC
>JBIPOH010000119.1:0-9141 GCA_044379435.1 Novosphingobium sp. | reverse complement strand
AGACACCCTGTCCGCCAACTATACTTGATTTATAAGGATAAATTATAAGGCATCCCCTTGGTTCCCATAATGGCTTCCCGATAACTCGTGGGCTTTAGGCCGATGGCATCGGATGGCTTTCTGGATTGGCACCCCAAAACGGACCAATGGCACTAGACAGCATCCTCTCACCAAATTCAAAAGCCCCGCCTCCCCCCCTGGGGGTAGGGCCTTGGCCTTGAGCATCTGTGACGGATGGGCCAACCAGAAATTTTCTGCAGATGGCTGTCGCGTATGTCCAAGGCTCTGCCCAAAGGCGGCAGCGCCTTGTGATCACGCAGGGTTACGAACACCCCGGCCTGGGCCGGCGCCTTAGTCAAAGAGGCGCGATATGAAGCGAAGCATCCGCACCATCACTTTAGCTGTGGCTCTAAGCGTATCAACGGCAGCGTTTGGGCAAGCAAAGGTTGATTTCGCGGCCTACGAAGGGCCGCCGAAAATCGTAGAGGGCGATGGCGGCACAAAAATCACCAAAAACGGCATCGACTATTGGACCACAGGTACGCCAACTTGGAATTTTTTAAACTGCTGCGGCTTCAGGCCGTCGATAAAGACGTCGTTTGAAGACTGCGCAGTACCAGATCGGAATCGCTCTGGGTTGGCGTCCATCCAGTAGCGAGAAGACCATCACGCCCGAACAATGCTTCGACCGGATTCTTCGCAATGGCAGCCTTACCGAGCTTGGCGACGAGAGGGTCCGACACGGGACCATTGCTGCCGCGCAGGTGCCGGATCCACGCGCCGATAGCCGATAGGATCGCGTGGCACTCCCGGCCTTGCGCGGCATTTTCGGCCAGCGTTGCCAGCCAGCGCTGCGGAATCTTCTGACTTCCATCCATGGCGATCTGGGTGAGCCGGTGTTCAAGCGCAGGATTGGTGAAGCGCGCCAGCAGGTCTTCGGCATAGGCCGCAAGGTCCTGACCGCGCTCTGCCGCGATCGTCGGCGCGGCTTCGCTCAGCAGAAGTGTGCGTACGAGACCTAGCAACACCGGATCCGTGATCGCCTGATGGACATAGACATGGCCGCGGCCAAGACCACAGTAAGCCAGAAGTGAATGGGCTGCGTTTAACATGCGCAGCTTGGCCATCTCGAAAGGCACGACGCTGGTGACGAAGCGCGCCCCAGCCCGTTCCCAATCCGGGCGCGGCCCGGCAAAGCGGTCCTCGATCACCCACTGGCTGAAGGGTTCGGTGAACACGGCCGCCTCGTCGCGCAAACCGCCGAGCAGACCGGCAACAGCATTGCGGTCCGCGGGCGTGGTCGCGGGCACGATGCGGTCTACCATTGTGCATGGGCATGTGCAGGCACTGCCGAACCAGTCCAGCAATGCCGGATCGTGCAGCGCGAGATACTGGCGCATGAGCCGTTCGAGTTGATGGCCGTTGTCGGAGAGGTTGTCGCAGGAAAGCAATGTGAGACCGGGCAGCCCGGCATCATGCCGCTGCCGCAGGCCCTGCGCGAGGAAGGCAAACACACTGCCGGGGCCGGCCGCTGCTTCATCGAGATCGCCGGACGGCGTGCGGCAATAGCCCTTTTCGGTGATCGTCAGGCTGACGATCCGGGTCTCGGGAGCGGCAAGTGCGGCAATCACTGCAACAGGCTCCTCGGGAGCCACCAGCACGCCGCGCACCGCGCCGACTATCCGTGCGCTGGACCCCGCCGCGCTGCGGTCAATCACGCTGTAGAGGCCGGCTTGCGGATTCAGTTCCTGCGCCACGTCTGCCGATCGCAATGAAACGCCAAGGATCATCCAGTCTCGTTCGCCCCGCCGCATCGCCGCGTCGGTATACCAGGCCTGATGCGCGCGGTGGAACGCCCCGATGCCAAAGTGGACGATGCCCACGGCCTGCGCATCGCGGTCGTAGTCCGGACGGGCCACGTTCTGCGGTAGGCGGGAGAGCGTAGCGGGTGAAAGGCGCGCGGGTTCGGTCACAGACGGTAGGCCTGCTTGGCGAGATTGCAGGTCAGATCGGTAGCGAGTTCGGCCGCCTCCCAATCGGCGAGGCGATGCTGCGCAACGAGTTCGGCAAGAAAACCGCAATCTATCCGCCGCGCGACATCGTGCCGCGCGGGGATGGAGAGGAACGCGCGCGTATCGTCGTTGAAGCCGACGGTGTTGTAGAACCCCGCCGTTTCGGTGGTCATCTGGCGGAACCGGCGCATGCCTTCCGGGCTATCGTGGAACCACCAAGCCGGGCCGAGCTTGAGGCAGGGATAATGCCCCGCCAGCGGCGCGAGTTCGCGGGCATAGGCGCTTTCATCGAGCGTGAAGATGATGATCGACAGCGCGGGATTGTTGCCGAAGCAATCGAGCATTGGCTTGAGCGCGTGGACGTAGTCTGTGCGCGTCGGCATGTCGGCGCCCATGTCGCGGCCCAGTGCGTTGAACAGACCCTCGTTGTGATTGCGCAGCGCGCCGGGGTGAATCTGCATGACGAGCCCGTCATCGATACTCATCGCGGCCATTTCGGTCAGCATCTGGGCACGGAACAGTTCGGCGTCGTATTCGGTGAAGGCTCCCGAAATCACCGTCTGGAACAGCCGCTCGGCCTCGCCGCGCGAAAGGTTGGCAGTCAGTGCGGTGGGGTGGCCATGATCGGTGCTGGTCGCGCCCATCGCGGCGAAGAACGCCCGGCGCTTGCGGTGCGCGGCCAGATAACCGCCCCATGTGGTGCAGTCCTCGCCGGTCAGTTCGGAGAGGCGATCGATATTGGCGCGAAAGCCTTCGTATTCGGGATCGACCACGGGATCAGGGCGATAGGCGGTGATGACCCGTCCGCCCCAGCCGCTGGCGCGGATCGCGGCGTGGTGTTCCAGATTGTCGAGCGGGCTTTCGGTCGTCGCCAGCACTTCGATGTTGTAGCGTTCAAACAGCGCGCGGGGCCGCATGGCTTCGCTGGCGAGTTGCTCGGTGATGCTGTCAAAATAGAGGTCGGACGTCTCGGCGGAGAGCCGGTCCTTGAGCCCGAACGTATCGGCAAACACGAAATCGAGCCACATGCGCGAGGGCGTGCCGCGAAACAGGTGATAGCGTTCGGCCAGCAGCCGCCACGCCGCGCGGGGATCGACGCCTGGGTTGCCCACGCCGAGATCTTTGAGCGCCACCCCTTGCGAATAGAGCATGCGGAACACGTAATGATCCGGCACGAGAAGGAACTCGGTCGCATTGCCGAAGCTCTCGTTCTTCGCGAACCACGCTGGATCGGTATGCCCGTGCGGACTGATGATCGGCAGATCGCAGACCGACGTGTAGAGTTCGCGGGTCAGCGCGCGGACCGCCGGATCGGCCGGGAACAACCGGTCGGGATGAAGCTCAAGACTGCGGATCACGCGGTTGCCTTTGCATAACGGTCGCGCTTGGCCTGCGCGGCGCGGCGCGCTTCCGCGATCTGGCGTTCTTCGGTGGCAAACAGCAGGCTGTCGATCACCTGGCTGAGATGACCACGCATCGCGAGCCGCGCGGCGACTGGATCACGCGCGCGCAGCGCCTGCAGGATCGCGGAGTGCTCATCGACGACCGGCTTTATAGTGGCCGTGCGCGCCTTTTCATGCAGCAGGGCCGCCTCGGGCGAGGAAGCGCGCAAGTCCCACAGGCGCTCGATGGCATCGTGGATCGCCCCATTGCGGGTGGCCTTGGCAATTGCGAGATGGAACGCGCGGTCCGCCTTCTCGCTGCCGCGCGGATCATTGTTTTCCTGCGCAATGGCATCGACCAGCCGTTCGATCTCAGCCAGCTCCTCGTCAGTGATCTGCGTGGCGGCCAGCGCTGCCGCCTCCCCTTCGAACAGGAGCCGCGCTTCGGTCAGCTCGAACGCGCTGACGTTGAAACCGGGCAAGTCCTCGCTGCCGGGCAGGCGGCGGACATAGGCCCCCGAACCCACGCGCACCTCGATCAGGCCCTGCACTTCGAGCGCAATGATCGCCTCGCGCACGGTGGGACGGCTGACGCCATGCTTCACCGCCAACTCGCGCTCTGCGGGCAGGCGGGCGCCCACGGGATAGGCCCCGCTGGCCAGCTCCTCGGTCAGGCTGCGGGCGAGGTCCTGGTAGAGGCGATCCGGGCCTTTCTCGATATCGCTCATGTCGGCTCCTTTTTGGTATTACCAATTTTCTTGACAGGTATGGCAACTTTGGTCAAGTCACATTGTACACGCTCCACTACCCAATGCACGGGGATTCGCATGAAAATTCAGTCCGCCCGCGTCATCGTGACCTGCCCGGGTCGCAATTTCGTCACGCTCAAGATCGAAACCGACCAAGGTGTCTACGGGATCGGCGATGCCACGCTGAACGGGCGCGAGAAGGCCGTCGTCGCCTATCTCGAAGATCACGTGATCCCTTGCCTGATCGGTATGGACCCGCGCCGGATCGAGGACATCTGGCAGTATCTCTATCGCGGTGCCTACTGGCGGCGCGGCCCGGTCACCATGCGCGCCATCGCGGCGGTGGATATGGCGCTGTGGGACATCAAGGCCAAGATGGCGGGAATGCCGCTCTATGATCTGCTCGGCGGCCGCAGCCGCGACGGGATCATGGTCTATGGCCATGCCAACGGGAGCGATATTGCCGAAACGGTCGAGGCCGTCGGCCACTATATCGACATGGGCTACAAGGCGATCCGCGCGCAGACCGGCGTGCCCGGCGTCAAGGATGCCTACGGGGTGGGCCGCGGCAAGCTATACTATGAACCGGCAGATGCCGCCCTCCCCTCGGTCACCGGCTGGGATACGCGCAAGGCGCTCAACTATGTGCCCAAGATGTTCGAGGAACTGCGCAAGACCTACGGCTTCGACCACCATCTCCTGCACGACGGCCACCACCGCTACACTCCGCAGGAAGCCGCCAATCTGGGCAAGATGCTGGAGCCTTACCAGCTGTTCTGGCTGGAGGACTGCACACCGGCGGAAAACCAGGAAGCCTTCAAGCTGGTGCGCCACCACACCGTCACCCCGCTGGCTGTGGGCGAGATCTTCAACACGATCTGGGATGCCAAGGACCTCATCCAGAACCAGCTGATCGACTATATTCGCGCCACCGTTGTCGGCGCTGGCGGCATCACGCACTTGCGCCGGATCGCCGATCTGGCGAGCCTTTATGGCGTGCGCACCGGCTGCCACGGCGCGACCGACCTTTCGCCCGTCACGATGGGCTGCGCGCTGCATTTTGATACCTGGGTGCCCAATTTCGGCATTCAGGAATACATGCGGCACACCGAGGAAACCGACGCGGTCTTCCCGCACGACTACCGCTTTGAAAAGGGCGAATTGTTCGTTGGCGATACGCCGGGCCACGGCGTCGACATCGATGAAAAACTCGCGGCGAAATACCCCTACAAGCCCGCCTATCTTCCGGTCGCCCGGCTGGAAGACGGCACGATGTGGAACTGGTGAGAGGACAACAACAATGAAACAGACACTGCTAGCCGCAACCGCGCTGGTTGCCCTCACCGCCGCAAGCCCGGCGCCTTCCTCCGCACCGCTCGGCCTTGGCGGCCTTGCCCGTGTTGCCGCGGTCGATGCGCGCTATCAGGGCTATAACATCGAGATGGTCGAAGTGACCGGCGGGCGTTTCTGGGCGCCCTATGGCGGCCCGGCCGATGAACGCTACCGCCAGCGCCCGCCGATCGATCTTGCCGATGCGCGCCTGATCGCGCTGGCCAAGGAACTCGGGCCAAGCCTGCTGCGCGTCAGCGGCACCTGGGCCAACAACACCTATCTGGAGGCCGAGGGCGAGCATCTTTCCGCGCCGCCTGCAGGCTTCGTGCAAGTGCTCACCCGCGACCAGTGGCGCAATGTCGTGGCTTTCTCCAAGGCAGTCGACGCCCCCATCGTCACCAGCTTTCCCGTGAGCAACGGCACGCGCGGCACCGACGGCGTGTGGACTCCGGTTCAGGCCCAGCGCCTGCTCGATCTCACGCGTGAGGCAGGCGGCACGATCAAGGCCGCCGAGTTTTTCAACGAAGCCAACATGCCCAGCGCCGCGCCGGAAATGCCCAAAGGCTATACGGCGGGCAACTATGGCGCGGAGTTCCGCATTTTCCGCGATTGGGCGCGCAAGGCAGCGCCTGAAATGACCATCCTTGGCGTCGGCGGCGTAGGTGAGGCAGGCCTGCTGAAGGATGTGCCCGTGCCCGCCGAGATGGGCAGCCATGTCAGCACCGACGACATGATGAAGGCCAATCCCAGCAGCCTCGATGCCGTTTCGTACCACTTCTACGGCTCGGTCTCGCAGCGCTGCAAAGGCCTCGGCATCGGCACGGCGGCCAAGGAAGACGCGCTGACCGCGCGCTGGCTCGATCTGACGGTGCGCGACTACGACTACTATGCCGCGCTGCGCGACAAGTACGAGCCCGGCAAGGCGATGTGGAACACCGAGACCGCGCAGGCGGCCTGCGGCGGCAGCCCCTGGGCCTCCACGTTCCTCGACACCTTCCGCTACCTCAACCAGAACGCCGCGCTGGCGCAGAAGGGCCTGCAGGTGATCATGCACAACACGCTGGCTGCCAGCGACTATGCGCTGATCGATCGCGACACGATGGCCCCCCGCCCGAACTACTGGGCAGCGGTGCTGTGGAAGCGCATGATGGGCACCACCGTGCTCGCCGCGCCGCGCTCGCCCTCCCCGGCCCTCAGGCTCTATGCGCAGTGCCTTGCCGGCAAGCCCGGCGGCGTTGCGGTGATGGCGCTCAATACCGGCGAAGCGGCGCAGACCTTCAATCTGGGCGGCAAGGCAATTGCATGGGTCATGACCGGCCAGCCAATCGACACGCGCACCGTGCTGATCAACGGCAAGGCGCCCGCGCTTTCACCCGATCTGAAGCTGACCGGGCTCGAAGGCAGGACTATCTCCGGCAAGGCCGCCCTACCCGGCCATGCCATCGCGTTCTACGCCGTACCCGGTGCGGCCAACCCGGCCTGCCGCTGAATGGCCGGAAACGCCCCTCGCGCCTTTCTCGTTGGTGAGGCCATGCTGGAGCTGTCGCAAGGCAGCTCCGGTTGGCAGCTCGGCTATGGGGGCGACACGCTCAACACCGCGATCCATCTCGCCCGCAGCGGGATCGATACCGCCTATCTGACCGCGCTCGGCACCGATCCGTTCAGCGATGACCTCAAGGCGCGCTGGGCGGCCGAGGGGCTGGATACCAGCCTGATCCTCGCCGATCCGGCCCGCAATCCCGGCCTCTACGCGATCACCTGCGACGAGGCGGGGGAGCGCAGCTTCACCTACTGGCGCGGCGACAGCGCAGCGCGGCGCCTATTTGCCTGCGCCGGAATCGACGCTGCGTTTGCCGCTGCCGAATACGCCGATCTCATGGCGTTTTCGCTGATTTCGCTCGCCATTTTGCCGCCCGAAGGCCGCGAATCCCTGCTGGCTCTAGCCCGGATGGTGCGCAAGCATGGCGGCCTCGTCGCCTTCGATGGCAACTATCGCCCCCGGCTCTGGCCCGATGTCCAGACAGCCCGCGCCGCGCGCAATGCGGCCATCGCGGTCGCCAGCATCGGCCTGCCAACGCTCGAAGACGAGACGATGCTTTCGGGCGAAACGAGCGCCGAGGCGGTTGCCGCACACTGGCAGGCGCTGGGCTGCGCCGAAACCATCGTGAAGCTTGGCCCAGCTGGCTGCCGCCTGCCCGATGGGCAGATCGTGGCTCCGCAGCAGGTGCTCGCCCCGGTCGATACCAGCGGCGCCGGCGATGCATTCAATGGCGGCTACCTCGCGGCCCGCCTGCGCGGTCAGGCCCCGGCAGACGCCGCCCTTGCCGGCCATGCGCTGGCCGGCTGGACGATCATGCGCCGCGGCGCGATCCCGGCGCGGGATTCCTGAGCAGGCTCCACAGCACCGCTGCAGCCAGCAGATCCAAGCCGGCCAGCGCCACGAACAGCGGGTTGTAGCCCAGCACATCGGCGCTCTGCCCGATCAGCAGCGTGAACAGCATCCCGCCCACCCATGCCGAAGTTCCCGCCATGCCGCTGGCCGTGCCGACCGTGCGGCTATCGAACACATCGGCGCAGAGCGTGATCAGCGCGCCGTTCAGCAACTGGTGGGCAAACCCGCCGACGCAGAACAGCGCAATCGCCATTTCGGGAGAGGTGGCAAGGCCAATGCAGGCCGGGCCAACCATGCACAGCGCGCCCAGCGTCATCGTGATCTTGCGCGAAGACAGCATTGAGCTGCCCCGAGCCATCAACCAGGGCGGCAAAAGTCCGGCGGCAAGGCTGCCGAAATCAGCGGCGAGGAATGGTAGCCAGGCCCACAGCGCGATGGACTTGAGATCGAGCTTCCACACCGCAACGAGATAGAGCGGGATGAAGAAGTTGAAGGTCTGCCACGCCGGCTCGGCAAGGAAACGGGGCACGGCAATCGCCCAGAACGCCCGGCTGCGCAGCACATCGCCGCGCGTGGCGGGCTTGCCCGCTTCTGGCTGGTTCATCGCTGCAATGGCGTCGCGCTCCTGCGCCGAAAGACGCGGATGATCGGCCGGATCGCGATAGGCGACCCACCACATCACCGCCCAGACAAGGCTGAGCGCACCGGTGACGATGAAGGCCGCCTGCCAGTTCCAGGCCAGGATGCAGAACGCGACCAGCGGCGGCGCAATCATGTTGCCCACGCTGGTGCCCATCTGAAACAGGCTGGTCGCCAGCGGGCGTTCCTTGGGCGGAAACCACTGCGCAACGGTCTTGGTGCCCGCCGGGATCGCCGCCGCCTCAGTCGCGCCCAGCATGGCGCGGAACACCGCAAGGCTCATCCAGCCAGTGGCAAAGGCGTGCGCCATGTTGCTGAGCGCCCAGCCGACCGCAAAGACGAAGAAGCCGATGCGCGTGCCGAGCGCATCGAGCACCGCGCCTGCCACGGTCTGCATCACGGTGTAGCTGGCCTGAAACGCCAGCACGACCCAACTATACTGCTGCGTCGTCATCGCAAATTCGGTCTTGAGCGTGGGGGCGGCCACCGAAAGCGTCGAACGGGCAAGGTAATTTAGGATCGTGCCCAGCGTGATGAGCGCGATGATCCACCAGCGCAGCGCGATCCCGGAGCGTTTCATGCGTGACTTGTCCCTGATCTGCACGGCGCACAGTACTCCAAAAAATCCGGACCGG
>JBIPOH010000499.1:0-2543 GCA_044379435.1 Novosphingobium sp. | reverse complement strand
GTTTGCGCAAGCTGGAGGAGATGGAGCTTCGCAAGGAGCGCGAAGGACTGCTGGCCGAACAGGCCGGCCTGCAAGCGCTGCTCGATGATCCCAAGCTCCAGAAAAAACGCCTGAAGTCCGACCTCAAGGCGCTGCGCAAGGAATACGCCGAAACCACCCCGCTCGGCGCGCGCCGCACCACGCTGCTGGAAGCCGCGCCGACGCGCGAATTCAGCATGGACGCGATGATCGAGAAGGAGCCGGTCACGGTGATCCTCTCCGCGCGCGGCTGGGTCCGCGCGGCCAAGGGGCACTTGGCTTTAGACGGCGATTTCAAGTTCAAGGAAGGCGACGGCCCGGCCTTCGCGCTCCACTGCCAGACGACCGACAAGCTGCTGTTCGCCATCGACAACGGCCGGTTCTACACGCTGGGCGCCGATAAACTCCCCGGTGCGCGCGGCTTTGGCGAGCCGGTGCGCACGATGCTCGATATCGATCCCGAAGCGCAGATCGTGGCGCTGGTGGTGCACAAGCCCAAAGGCCAGTTGCTGCTGGCGGCCAACAGCGGGCGCGGCTTTGCGGCGGAAATGGACGAGTTGCTTGCCGAAACCCGCAAGGGGCGCGGCGTTGTCACCACCAAGCCAGGCGTGAAGCTCATGCTGGTGCGCGAAATCGCGCCCGCGCACGATCACGTTGCCGTCATCGGCGATAACCGCAAGCTCGTCATCTTCCCGCTGAACGAAGTGCCGGTGCTGGCCAAGGGGCAGGGCGTCACGCTCCAGCGCTACAAGGATGGCGGCCTCGCCGATGCCATCACGCTCACTTTTGCGGATGGCATTTCGTGGGCCATGGGTGGAGAGAGTGGCCGTATCCGCACCGAGAAGGACCTTCTGCCGTGGAAGGTCGCGCGCGGTGCGGCAGGGCGTTTGCCCCCCACCGGCTTTCCAAGGGACAACAAGTTCGCATGACTGGCACACGACTTTCGGGACGCATCGCGCTGATCACCGGCGCTTCCTCGGGCCTCGGCGCGCACTTCGCCCGGCTCTACGCGCGTGAAGGCGCTGCAGTCGTCATCGGCGCGCGCCGGGTTGAACGGGTGGCTGCGCTGGCGGACGAAATCAACGCTGCCGGCGGCAAGGCTCTCGCCGTTGCCATGGATGTGACCGACGAAGCCTCGCTCATTGCCGCCTTCGATGCCGCCGAAGCCCAGATCGGCGTGCCCGATGTGGTCGTCGCCAATGCCGGGATCGTCGTGCCGGGCCGCGCGCTCGATGTCTCCGCCGAGGGTATCCGCAGCGTCGTCGATACCAACTTCACCGGCGTCTACCTGACAGCCCGCGAAGGCGCGCGCCGCATGATCGCGGCAGGCTCAAAGCAGAGCGAGAAGGGCCGCGTCATCCTGATCGGCTCGATCACTTCGCACATGACCGCGCAGGGCGATGCCGCCTATGCCGCCACCAAGCTCGCCGTGCAGCACCTTGGCCGCCAGTTCGCGCAGGAATGGGTGCGGCAGGGGATCAGCGTCAACACGATCCAGCCCGGCTACATCACCACCGAAATCGCGGGCGAATGGTTCGATACCGAAGGCGGCAAGGCCCAGATCGCCTCGTGGCCGCGCCGCCGCCTGACCGATGTGACGGCGCTCGATGAACCCATGGTGTTCTTTGCCAGCGATGCCTCGCGCCAGATCACGGGCTCGCACATCACTGTGGATGACGGGCAGAGTTTGTAAACCCTCCAGCCAATCCACCCCCATCCGCTCACCCTGAGCTTGTCGAAGGGTGCTGGCGCAACGCTTGCGTATGATGCTTCGACAAGCTCAGCATGAGCGGGTGAGGAGGTTCGGGAGGGAAAATAGGGACAGTCCCTGTTTATTGCCCCCCCGGCAGCCCCGCCATGAGATCCGCGCTCAGCACTTGCGGCAGTTTCTGCGGGCTCGCCGCCTTCGCCGGATACCACAGATAGAGCGGCACGCCCGCCGCGCCTTGCTGCGATAGGAAGCTGGTGATCTTGGGATCGCGCCGCGTCCAATCGCCCACCAGCACCACCACGCCCGCCTTCTTAAAAGCATCGCGCGTCGTCTCGCGCTCGATGGCGGCGGCTTCGTTGACCTTGCACGAAAGGCACCAGTCGGCGGTGAAATAGGCGAACACCGGCTTGCCCGCCGCGCGTGCCTCGGCCAGTGCGGTTTCGCTGAAGGGCTTGGCATCCAGCAGCCCGGCTTCCACCGCGCCCCCCGGTCCTTCGGCGGCAAGACGCGGCGCGGCGATCAGCGCCAGTGCGGCGAGCGCGGCGCTCCCCGGCAGCGCCCAGCGCGCAGAGCTTACCCCGCGCCGCTGCGTGCGCCCGATGGCGATCAGCAGCGCGACGACCAGCACCGCGAGTGCGATGGCTCCAGCGGCATACGCCGGGCCGCCCAGCCGCCACGCCAGCCAGCACAGCGCCAGAACCGTCAGCCCCATCGGCACCGCCATGGCGCGGCGGAAGCGCTCCATCCACGCGCCGGGTTTGGGCAGCAAGCGGCGCAGCGCGGGCACGAAGCCCAGCAGCAAAAACGGAAGCGC
>JBIPOH010000498.1:0-2549 GCA_044379435.1 Novosphingobium sp. | reverse complement strand
GCCACACCAAGGCCGATGCCGGTGACGCCGCCGGTGATCACCGCAACTTGTCCTGAAAAGCTCATTCCGCTGTGTTCTCCGTCATGCGTTTGCCGGTGGTTTCAGGCAAGGCGAACAGCGCCACCAGCGCTGAAAGCACGACCAGCGCGAAAGGATACCAGAAGCCCGCCATCACGCTGCCGGTGGTCGCCACGATGGCCTGCACCACAAACGGCATGAACCCGGCAAAGAAGCCAAGGCCGAAGTTGTAGGAAATGGCGAGCGAGGAATAGCGCGTTCTGGCCGGGAACATTTCGCTGAGCCACGCGCCCATCGGCCCATAAGTCAGCACGCCCGGGATGCAGATCGCCAGCATCGCCAGCACGATGATCACGAGATTGCCCGCAGGCGGGGTGACGGGATCGAGCGTGTAGCCAGCGGCCTTGAGCGCGGGAGCGAGCGCTGCCGGGTCGGTCGGCTGGCCGCCGATGGTGACGACAGGCCCTGAACCTGCGGGCGCGGAGACCTTGGCATAGGGTACGCCGATGCGGGTCAGCGTATCGAGCAGCTTGCCGCAGGCGCTGTCCTGGCCATGTTGGGCAAACGGGTTGAACGAGCAATCGGCGCCCGAGACGACCACTGGATGATCCCTTGCCGCGCGCGCCATCGCCGGATTGGCCTGCTCCGCAATCAGGTTGAACATCGGAAACAGCACCAGCAGGAACATCGCATAGCCTGCCAGCACGACCGGTTTGCGCCCCACTTTGTCTGACAGCCAGCCGGCCATGACATTGCCCAGTGCCAGCGCAACCAGCACGCCGATCAGCAACACGCGCGTCAGCACCGGATTGACGTGGACCGAGACCTGCAGAAAATTGAGCAACTGGATGAGGCCGGTGTAGCCGACGATGCCCTGGCCCATCGCGCCGCCCAGCATGGCGGCAAACAGCAGGCGCACGCGCTTGGGCGTGGAAAATGCCTCACGCAAAGGCTGCCGCGCCAGTTCGCCAGCCTGCTGCATGGCCGTGAACACCGGGCTTTCCGATAGCTTGAGCCGCATCCACACCGAGACGGCGAGCAGCACAAGGCTGAGGATGAACGGGATGCGCCAGCCCCACGCCTCCCACGCCGCCTCGCCCACCAGCATGCTGGTGATGAGCACCACGAGCAGGCTGAGCGAGAAGCCGGTGGTGGCGCCGATCTGGATCCAGCCGGTGTAGAACCCGCGCTTACCCGGCGGGGCATGTTCGGCCACATAGATCACCGCGCCGCCATATTCGCCGCCCACGGCCATGCCTTGCAGCGCGCGCAGCAAGACCAGCAGGATCGGGGCGGCAATGCCCCACTGCGCATAGGTGCCGAGCAGGCCAATCGCGGTGGTGGCAAATCCCATCAGCATGATGGTGACGAGGAATGTTACCTTGCGGCCGAAGCGGTCTCCGAACGTGCCGAACACGGCAGCGCCAAGCGGGCGCACCGCAAAGCCGACACCGAAGGTAGCGAGCGCAAGGAGAAAGCCTGCCGCCGGGCTGGAGCCGGGGAAGAACAGCTTGCCGAACAGCGGGGCGAGCGTGCCGTAGATGTAGAAATCGTACCACTCAAACGCCGTGCCCGCCGCCGAGGCCGCAATCACCGTGCGGATATCCGCAGTGGTCGGCTTTGCGGCCGAATGTGTGGCTGCCTCTCCCTTCGAATCCATTTTTCTCTCCCCTTGGCCGCAGCATGGCCGCAGCAGAGGCGATTGCCAATCGTTTCGCGTGTTGTTAGCCTACCTTACAATTCCTGCAAGGCAGGATCGAACGGGAGCCGGGTTAAATGTCTGATATGGAAGCGCGTCTTGCCGCCCTTGAAAACCGCGTGGGCGAGCTGGAAGACATCAACGCCATCCGCCGCCTGCAAATGGCCTATGGCTACTACATCGATTACAACCGGCCCGAGGAAGTGGCCGGCCTGTTTGCCGAGGACGGCGCGGTGGTGTTCCTTTCGGGCGAATATCGAGGGGCTGCGGGCGTGATGCGGCTCTATGGCACGTGGTTCCAGAACATGTTCACCGATGGCAAGCGCGGGCCGATCCACGGCTTCCTGCTCGACCATTTCCAGCTGCAGGACGTGATCACCATCGCGCCCGACCGGCAGACCGCCAAGGGCCGCTTCCGGGGCATTCTGGCAGGCGGCTGGCACGATGAAGTGGTGGCGAACAAGCCCGAGCATGTTCCCCAGCAATTCTGGGAATCGGGCATCTATGAAAACGACTACGTGCGCGAAAACGGCGTGTGGAAGATCAAGCGGCTCGATTACCTCATGCAGTGGCAGGGCGATTACGAAACCGGCTGGGCGCACACCGTCTCGCACTTGCAGCCTGCGGTGGTGTGCTATCCCGAAAACCCCCTCGGCCCGGACGTGATCCTGCCCGAGGAGAACTACCGCCCGACATGGCCGCACCGGCAGGAAGTGCCGATGAGCTTCGCGCACCCGGTGCTAGCGGAAGCGTTCCGGCTGGAGGCGTTTGCGGCGCTGAAGGACAAGTAGGGGGCGCGGCAGGCAGCCAAGCCCCCCCCCCCCACCCCCAA
>JBIPOH010000118.1:0-9165 GCA_044379435.1 Novosphingobium sp. | reverse complement strand
CGTTGTTGATGAGATAGTCAATCCGCCCAAAGGCCTTGATCGTGGCATCGACGGCGGCCTTGAGGCTGTCGAGGTTGCTGACGTCCATGCCGGCCATGGTCTGCACGCGGCGTTCAACCCCGGCAAAGCCGATGTCCTCCAGTTCGCTGACGATGCGCGCACGCGCCACCGCCAGTTCGCTTTCGCGCCGGGCGACCATCATGACCTTGCCGCCCGCGAGCGCGAGGAGGCGCGCGACTTGCCCGCCGATCCCTGCCGACCCGCCGGTGATCAGCGCCACCTTGCCCAGATGCAGGCCGGTGATGTTCTCGCTGAAGCCTGCCATCGCCTTGCGCGCGCCCGTTGCCTCGCCAATGCTGCGCGGCACGTAGAGCGTGACTTCGCCGATCTTGCTTTCCTTGATCAGCACGCGCGCGGCGTGCCCTGCGGCAAAGCGGGTGTTTTCGCTTTCCGCATTGGTGAAGCGCACGATCTGGTTGCCCCATTCGCCCTGACGGCGGCGGCCATGGGCCACGTCGATCTCGCTCTCGTCGCGCCAGATGCGGATCAGCTGCTCGATCGCAGCGCGCATCACGTTGGCATAGACGTTGTCCTTGCCGTCGCTGGCGTTGGACATGAAGATGAAGCGCGGCGCCTGCAGCAGCGAGCCGTGGCGCTTCCAGTAGCGGCTGAGCGTGCGCGCCAGCGCCATCGCACCGACCAGTTCAACGTCCATGAACGTCTCGATGGTCTCGTCGCTCGCATCGACCAGCTTGCCGGTGAATTCGCGAGGGCCGTGCACGGGCAGGAAGATCGCACCAGTGATCGGGGTGTTGCTGTCGGTATAGGCCGTCAGCGCGGCCTCGATGGTGGCGGGCTCGGTGCGGTTGAAGCGCACGATGGTCAGCGCATCACCAATGCCTTCGGCCTTGGCGCGCGCCTGCGCGATGGCAACGTCGGCTTGCCGCGGCAGGCCAAGGAGCACGCTGGTGCCGCAGTTGATCTGGATGCGCGCGATTTCCAGCGCCTCTTCCCATTCGTCACCCGCTGCGATCAGGATGGCAAGGCCCGCGCCGTCCATCGAGCGCATGGTCGGGCGCGCCAGATAGGTCGCGCGCTCTTCCTTGCGCACGGTCATGCCGTGGGTGACTTCGAAATCGTGGCCGTTGAACGCGGCGGATTCGTCGCTGCCGAGGAACACGCACGTCGTCGCGATATCGTCCGGCACCGGGAAGGTCTTGGCCTTGGCCGCGCCGCCAGTGCTGCGCTCCAGCGACATCATGTCGAAGAAGGTCTGGGCGGTGGTGCCCTGCTCGTCGCCGCGCATCGTATCCATCGCAGCAAACACAGTGCGGATGCGCTCGCTTTCGATGGGGCCGGGGAACACGAGATTGACGCGGATGCCCTTGGGGCCAAGTTCGAGCGACAGCTCGCGCGACCACGCGTTCATCGCCGCCTTGGGCACGACATAGGCCGCCCGCGCATAATAGGGCGTACGCGAGAAGATCGTGGAGACGTTGATGATCGAGCTGCCCTCGGGCATCGCCGGGGCGACGGTGCGCGCAAGGTTCCACGCCACGCCGAAGATGTTGCGCATCGCGGCAGGCACGGTCTCGGTTTCGTTCACCCCGCGCTTTTGCAGGGCTGCGAGTTCATCGGCATCGAAGGGCAGGGCCTCGATCGGCTGCTTCGGCCCTGCAGACCCGGCATTGTTGACGAGAATGTCGATCTTGCCGAAGCGCTTCACCACATCGGCCACGCCATCGCGCACGGACTGTGCATTGCCGCCATCGAGAATGACGGTCGCGAGGCGCGTTTCATCCACCCCGGCCGCCGCGCGCATTGCGCTGGCAGCGGCCTCGAGCCGCTCTGCGGTGCGACCGGTCATCACCACGGTGGCGCCTTCGGCAAGGTAGTGGCGCACGATGTAGCCGCCGATATTGCCTGCCGCGCCCGTGACGAGCGCGATCTTGCCTGCCAGCCTGCCGCCGGTTGCGGCCTGAGCTGCGGGCGCCGCAGTGGTCGTCTTTGCCTTGGCCATGTCACTCTCCTGCGAAAAATTCACGCGCAAGCCTTGCGCTGTCTGAGGGGGTAGTCGGCCTGGGGAGGGCAGCTGGGAGTGGGAACCGCGCTAACGCGGTGCGATGGTTCGCCGTGAACGGTCAGGCATCGGTCGCCCCCGCTTCCTGAACCGCCCACGCTTCGAGCAGCGCATCGCGGCTGCGCAGGCCCATCGCGGGTAGCGCATGATTGACGACATAGGTCGAACCCGAATGGCGGTTGTCCCACATCGCCTGATGCGCTTCGGGCAAACCGTCCCAACCAACCACTTCGGGCTCGGTCACTTCGAGCAGGCCTGCGGCGATCATGTCGTTCATCCGCGCAACTTCGTAGGCGTTGCAGAGGTGCGTGCCGAGGATCGCGGCGGTGGGCATCAGGATCTTGCGCTGGCGGGTCCAGACTTGCGGCGCATAGAAGGT
The DNA here is from genome assembly GCA_044379435.1 of Novosphingobium sp. GTDB lineage: Bacteria > Pseudomonadota > Alphaproteobacteria > Sphingomonadales > Sphingomonadaceae > Novosphingobium. The sequence goes on along the minus strand of JBIPOH010000118.1, from coordinate 6,706 downwards.
GAAGCGGCTGTCTGCGCAGTCTTCGGAGAAGACGACGCGGCCCGTGAAGGGCTTCACCAGCGAGGTCGACACGCCGAGCGTATCCTGCCCAGTGCGTTCGAACACCAGATCGGGCGCGCCGCGCGGGTTGTCTGCCGAGCGCAGGATCTTGCCCACGGCAGAGCCGAACGGCTTCATCACGCGGTCCTGATAATCGCGCACGGCAGCCTTGAAGACCTCGATATCGGCCTTGGCATCGGGCAGGCGCGGCATCGTGTCGGGCCAGAGGAAGTTATCCCCCTCGCGCCGCCGGATCGCCTCAAGGCTGACGATGCCTTCGATTGCGTCTTCAAGGCCCAGCGAGCCGAGGAATTCGCGCTGGCCGTCGGTGGTGGTGGCGACGACGCTGCGCGCATTGAACCGGCGCGCGGCTTCGATGATCTCGAGGCCCATGTCGTCCAGCAGGGCGTCCGTACCGGGACCGTAGTAGATCAGCACTGCCTCGCCGCCGCGCAGGGCCGCGCGGCGCAGCATCTCTTCGGGGCTGGCCTTGCCGGACTTGCCCATGAAGCTGAAATGATAGCCCGAAGACGCGCCGTAGAACGCCAGCGTGCCGTTTTCGGCCAAAAGCTGGAAGCTGCGCGGGAAGGCGGTTTCGCCGGCATGGCTGACGACGTAATCGGCCAGCTTGCCGCCGTTGAGCGCCTTGTATTCCTCCACCAGCGATGCGCCTGCCGCTTCCCACGCGCGGGCTTCGGCAGCGTCTTCCGGTACGGTGGTGTAAAGGTCCGCAAAGCGCGGGTCCTTGCGGTTGATCGCGCCCACCGCGCCTTGCTGGCTAGTGATGAAAGCAGCACGGTCCGGGCTGGAGACGAGGCCGGTGACTTGCAGGCCGGTGCGCACCGAAGAACGCAGCGCATCGAGTCCGGTGCCGGTGGCGGCGCCTTCGACGAACAGCGTGCGGCCCGGCGCGATCTGCAGGGTGGTGAACAGGCAGCGCGAGATCGTGCCGAGGTTGAGCACGTAGCTGCCCGCCTGCTCAAGCGTGAGGTTTGGCGGAACCTTGTGCATCTGCGGCGCCTGAACGGTCAGGAACTGCGCGTGGCTGCCGGTTTCGGTCTCGTAACCCTGGATCGAGAAGTCCGCGTACATCGGATCGTTGCCGACGGCTGGCGAAAGCAGATCGTTGGTTCCCGAATAGACGGTGACGAGATCACCGACCTTGACGCGGCCTTCGCTGCGCGTCTCGCTGCCGAGCGCCGCCACGAGCGCGATGCCGCCTGAGCCAGTGGTCTGCACGTCTTCTTCATGGCTATCGAACGGCGAGACAGGAATGCCGGTCAGCGCCCAGATATCGTTGAAGTTGACCTCACTGGTCAGCATGTAGAGCAGCGCTTCGTTGGGCGCAGGCTCTGGCACTTTCACGATTAGTTCGCGTTCGTGCGTCGCGGGCTGTCCAAACCGGGGCGCGCCGGTATCGGGATCGCGGGCAATGCCGAACGCATATTGCCATGCGGGGATCGCGGTGACGCCGGGATAGAACGGCGCGCCAACGGGCAGCAGATCTCCGCTGGCTTCGAGTGCTGCGCTGCGCGGCGCATGCTCGCTGTCAATCCACACGCCGTCGCGGCGGACGGGGAGCGGCGGCGCGACTTTGTCCATGAACTGACGGATGCCGGTCTTGCCGCCTTCGGGATCGATGATCGCCTCGGCAAACAGCGCCGCTTCGCGGGCAAGCCCGGCGGCCATGCCGGAGGTGAGACCGGTGCGCACGGCATCCAGCGCGCGGACGCCTGCTGTGCCGCGTCCTGCCCAATCGAGCTGGCGCAGGATGCGCTGGAGGAAATCGTCCTGAAGCACGGCGTCAAGATCGACTCCGGCAGGTTCTTCCCATTGCGCAGTTGCCGCTTCGCGCGCGGCAAAGGCTGCGCCGAGCGGGCTTGCAGCCCCGCGCTTCACCCAATCGCGCACCATGGCGTGGGCTTCGGCAAGGGCATCGCGGCTGCCTTCGGCCAGCGCATCGACGAGGCCGATGTCGCGGGCCTGCGCCGCATCAATGCTGCGCCCGCCCAGGATCAGATCGAGCGCATCGCGCACGCCGGTCTCGCCGTGGCGGTCTGCCAGCAGGCGCGGCAAGCGCTGTGTGCCGCCATAGCCGGGCAGCAGGCGCAGGCGGATTTCGGGCTGGCCAAAGCGCGCGGTGGTTTCCGCCACGCGCACATGGCAGGCCAGCGCAAATTCCATGCCGCCGCCCAGTGCCACGCCTTGAACCGCCGCGATGCACGGCTTGCCCATCGTTTCGATCTTGCGGAACGCGAGTTGTGCGTTGTTGGGCAGGACCAAGGCTTCTTCGTGGCTGTGGATTTCCTCCAGCATCTGCCGGATGTCCGCGCCCGCGACGAACGAGCTTGTGCCCTCGCCAGTGAACACGACCGCGACGACATCGTCCTTGCGGGAAAGGTGCTCGACCACGATCACCAGTTCATCGATCGCGCGTTCGTTGAGCGCGTTGACCGGAGCGTTGGTGACGGTGACTGTGGCGACCCGCTTGCCGGGGGCTACAGCGTTGTATTGGATGAGGAAGTAGCGGTAGCGCTCGAACAGCGACTGCTCTTCCGAAAGCCGCTGCTGGCGCTGCCAGGCGTCTATGGCGGTCTTGAGTTCGGTCAGGCTTTCGGGGTTGCGCAGGGTGGTGACGTCACCCAGTTCGCCGCCCTCCACCAGAGCGCGGACCATGCGGCGCATGTACTTGCCCGAGCGGGTTTCGGGGAACTGGCTGACCTCGATGAAGTCTGCCGGAACCGCGACTGCGCCCTTTTCGGTGCGGACAAGGTTGAACAGGCGCTGGCGGTCTTCCTCGGTCAGCTTGCGGCCCGCGACGGGCACCACGAACGCGAGCGGGGTCAGCCCCTTTTCACGGTGCGGCGCGCCGACGACGAGGACGTTGCCGACCGGGGAATTGGGATCGAGCGCCTTGTCACGTAGCACGGCGCCTTCGATTTCCTCGGTGCCCATGCGGTGGCCCGAGACGTTGATGACGTCATCCGAGCGGCCATGAAACGAGAACGAGCCATCTTCATGTGCAATGGCGAAATCGCCTTGCGTATAGGCCCATGCGCTCTGCCAGCGGCCCCAATAGCCGCCTTCCCAGCGATCCGCATCGCCCTTCCAGTCGCCGACGACGCTGCCGTCCTCGACGCGGAAGTTCTCCACATCGCCCCAGATCGTGCGGGCAAGATAAGGATAAGGCGCGGCAATGACGATTTCGCCCTTTTCGCCGGGCTGAGCGCGGCGCCAGGTGACGCCCTCGCTGCCGGAACGCGCGAAAGGCGCAGCCTCGCGCGCCGCGTTTTCGTCTTCAACCCACACTTCGCCAACGATCCACGGCAGCGGGAAGGCGTGGGCATCCGCCTTCAGGGGGAAGTCTGCGTTGCCGTAGAAATGCGTCCACGCAATGCCGCCGTGCTCGGTCGCCCAGTAGCTGTTGATATATTGCGGGGTCACGTGCTCCATGCCGAAGGCTTGCACGCTGGGGCTGGTCGGCTCGGCGCAGAACGTCGCGACGCGCAAGCTGGCCATGGAATAGCGCTGCACATCCGCCAGATTCGACGGATCGGACATGATCGACTTGAGGAAGGTGACGCCAGCCTTGAAGATCGTGATCTTGTGCCGCTCGATCATCGAGGCGAAGCGGCCCGCATGGGGGAACACGGGCGAGCCTTCGGAGACCACCGTGGTGACGCGGCTGAGCAGCGCGGCGGAAATCTGGTAGCTCTGCCCGGTGATCCAGCCCGGATCGGCCACGACGAAGATCGTATCGCCGGGGCGGGCGTCGAACGCCACCTGCATCGATTGCGCGATGCCTGCGGTGTAGCCGCCGTGGACGTGGACAATGCCCTTGGGCTTTCCGGTGGAACCCGAGGTGTAGATGAAGAAAAGCGGATAATCAGAATCGACGGCGAGCGGCTTTGATGAGGCCCAGACCGCGCGCACGAAGTCGGCGTCCGGCAGCGCCATCAGCGCATCTTCGCTGGCCACATTCGCTGCCTTGAGGATGGTCTCCAGCGCGGCGTCGGTCAGCTCGTGGCTCCAGCGGTCGCGCTCGGCGCGCCAGACGATATCGGGCTGCGCGGTGTGGCGCACCACGATCACGGTATCGACGCGCGGCGGCAGCGTGACAAGGCTGGAGGCGATGGCGAGGCGCACGCGTGCGGCATCGCTCGTGCCGATGCGGCCTGCTTCGCCCAGCTTGATCAGCGCGCGGCCGACGCCGCGCATGACGTCGGAGCGTTCGACGGTGACTTCGCCGGCCAGCGTTTCGGCGACCGTTTCATTGATCACGGCGGCGTCTGCAGGAGCGAGGCCAAAATCGGTTGCGGCCAGCACGCCCAGCGCGGTGCTGACGGGAACGTAATTGTCGAGCGCCGGATCGGTGTAGGCAGTCTTGAAGGCTGCCACCTGCGCATTGCGGTAGCTGCCGTCGGATGTCACGATCACGCGCGCCCCGGCGTCCGCAATGCGGTCGGACAGGGTCTTGTCGCTGAAGCCCCCGAACACAGCGGTGTAGACAATGCCCAGCCGCTTGGCCGCTTCGGTCCAGAAAATCTGCGGCACGATGCTCGGCATGTTGAGCGCGATGCGGTCGCCGGCCTTCAGGCCCAGCGCTTCCAGCGCAACCGCGCACTTGGCCACTTCGAGCAGCAGGCGCTTGCGCGTGACGGTGAAGGTATCCACCGGCGCGCCGCGTCCGCCATCGGCGGCCATGTCCCAGCGGTCGCCTTCGAACACCAGTGCGGCTTCCGCGCCGTGTCCCGAAAGGACATGGCGGTCGATCTCGTTGAATGCGGCGTTGGTGCGTCCGCCCGTGAACCAGCGCCAGTGCGGCGGGTTGCTGTCGTCGAACGCGCGGGTCCAAGGAGCAAAGCCTGCGGGCAGGGCAGGGGCAACGGGGACACCGGTGGCGGCGTCCCAGCCAGTCCATGCGCCTGCATCATCTCTGGAAAGCCAGGCTCCTGCTGGTCCGCAGTTCGCGACGAACCAGTGAATCCGCCGCGCGGCGATATCGCCGTGGAACGCACCGGGATCGGCAAGCACTGCAGCGCGCATGGCTTCCCAATCGGCGCGTGTGCGCACGGGATTGATTTCGGCCTGCGGGGCCCTCTCGATGACGTGGCCCTCGGTCATGACCGAATCGGCTCTCCCTTATTTGTGTTGCTGCACGTAGGGAGCCTGATCCTTGCTCACTTGGCAATATCATCACCCCGAAGGGCGCGGAGCCGCAAGAAAGTGCGAAAAATCGGACTTTTCGCGAAATATCGTTTGTTTATCGCGCCATGTCCGAAAAGCGCGCGTTTGCGCCTCTGGTTATCAAGATGGGCTAAAAATTAACCAAAAGGGCACTTAAATCTTTGACTGTGGCAAGGCGGCAGTGTGGATTATCCACAAGATAAGTGACGAAATTTTGCTGAAACGGATTGTCGCAATGCCGCGTGGTTCGGCCTGCAGGATGCTCTCTTTCGCACCAGATAAGACCGGTTTGGCGAGGTTCGGGAGATTGACCATGCCCCTTGGGGCAGGCGCAGCAGAGGGCACGAATAATACCCCCTGTTGCACCATAGCCTCACTTTTTGGCGGATTTCCGGGCAGGCTGGCGGGGCGGCCTAGCCAGTGCTGCCTTGAAGCTGCGCTTCCATCATGCGCCGCATCTCGAACTTCTGGGCTTTGCCGGTCACGGTCATGGCGAAGGATTCGACGATGCGGACATGGCGCGGCACCTTGTAGTGCGCGATCTGGCCCCGGCAGTGGGCAAGCACATCGTCTGGCGCCAGTTCAGCTTCGGCTCGCGCGATGACCCAGGCGCAGACTTCCTCGCCGTATTTTTCGTCGCTCACGCCGAAGACCTGCGCGTCCGCGATGTGCGGGTGGGTGAGCAGGTACTCCTCGATCTCACGCGGGTAGATGTTCTCGCCGCCCCGGATGATCATGTCCTTGATGCGGCCCGTGATCCGCACGTAGCCCTGTGCATCCATCGTCGCGAGATCGCCCGAATGCATCCAGCCCTCGGCGTCGATGGCCTCGGCGGTCTTGGCCGGATCGTCCCAGTAGCCGAGCATAACGGCATAGCCGCGCGAGCAATATTCGCCCTGTTCGCCGATGGGCAGAGCCTGGCCATCTGGGCCGACGATCTTGGCTTCGGCATGGGGATGGACCCGGCCCACGGTGCCCACGCGCTCTTCCAGCGGATCGTCGGTCGCGGTCTGGGTGGTGAGCGGGCTTGTCTCGGTCATGCCATAGCCGATGGTCACCTCGCTCATGCCGAGCCGCCCGATCACTTCGCGCATCACCGTGACGGGGCAGGGGGAGCCTGCCATGATCCCGGTGCGCAAGGTGGAGACAACGGTCGTCTCCAGTGAGGGGTGTCCCAGCACCGCGATGAACATCGTCGGCACGCCATAGAGCGCGGTGCAACCTTCCGCTTCGACCGCCTGCAGCACGGCGGCGGGATCGAACGCCTCGCCCGGATAGACCATGGCTGCACCGCTGGCGAGCGCGGCCAGATTGCCCAGCACCATGCCGAAACAGTGGTAGAGCGGGACGGGAATGCAGATCCGGTCCGCCGGGGTCAGCGCGATGGTCAGCGCGGTGTAGTAGCCGTTGTTGAGGATGTTGCGGTGGGTCAGCGTGGCGCCCTTGGGAAAGCCCGTGGTGCCGCTGGTGAACTGGATGT
>JBIPOH010000496.1:0-2551 GCA_044379435.1 Novosphingobium sp. | reverse complement strand
CTCGCCGCCGCCTTGCGCATGGGTGAGGGCTGGGCCGAGGGGCGCTGGCTGGTTGCCCGCCGCCAGACCGAAGGACGCGGGCGGCAAGGGCGCGCATGGTTTGACGGCGCGGGCAATTTCATGGGCTCGACCGTGGTGATGCTGGTGGAGGGGGGACCGCCGCCCGCCACCCTCAGCTTTGTTGCAGCGCTCGCGGTGCGCGATGCTGCCGCAGCCGCTTTACCTGACGATACCGCGCTGGCCCTCAAATGGCCCAATGACGTGCTGCTGGATGGCGGCAAGCTGTCCGGCATCCTCTTGGAGATGGTGCGCGGGCACATTGTCGTCGGGATCGGGGTGAACCTCGCCCGTGCGCCTGACCTTCCCGACCGCAAGACCGCCGCACTCGCGGATGTAATTCCGCCGCCGCCGCTGGAAGATTTTGCTGCGAACCTCGCCGCAGCCTTTGATCGCAGGCTGGAAAGCTGGCGCACCTACGGCCTTGGCGCGACACTCCACGCCTTCCTCAGCCGCTCCATCCATGCGCAGGGTTCCGCCGTAACTGTTCACGATACCGATGGCTCGGTGCTGTCGGGCTCCTTTGCTGGCCTTGAGGAAAGCGACGGCGCTTTGCGGCTACGCTTGGCGGATGGCAGCGAACGTGTCATTCGCGCAGGCGACATTTCGTAAGTTAAGGACTGCCAGAGATGCTGCTCGCCGCCGATGTCGGGAACACCAATGTCGTCTTTGCCCTGTTCACCTATGGGGAGGACGGCACGCACCATATTCGCGCACGCTGGCGCATCGCCACCGATCCGCGCCGCACGGGCGATGAATATGCGGTGTGGCTGCTGCAATTGCTCAAGATCGAAGGGTTCGAACGCTCGGACATCTCCCAGATCATCGTCGCATCGGTCGTCCCGCGTGCCGATCACAATCTCACTGTGCTTTGTGAGAAGTATTTCGGCATCACACCGCTGTTCGCTGGGCAGGGAACGGCGCGCTGGCGCTTTGAGATCGATGTCGATCAACCCTCGTCGCTCGGCGCTGACCGTGCACTCAACATCCTCGCCGCGCACCACAAGTTTGGCGGCGACCTCATCATTGTCGACTTCGGCACCGCCACCAAGTTTGAAGCGGTTGACTTCACTGGTGCTTACAAGGGCGGCTCAATCGCGCCGGGGATCAACCTCTCGCTCGACGCGCTGGTGGGCAAGACCGCCAAGCTGCCGCGCATCGCGATCCGCGCGCCGTCCACCCGCAGCGTCATTGGCCGCAACACCGAAGACCAGATGCTGATCGGCGTCTTCTGGGGCTATGTCGCGATGATGGAAGGCATGGTCGCCAAGATGAAGGCCGAAATCGGCCGCCCCGCAAAGGTTGTAGCCACCGGCGGGCTCGCCATATTGTTCGACGACGCCACCGAAATCTTCGACCACGTTGATGCCGACCTTACACTGGACGGCCTAGCCATACTTGCCAGGCAGGCAGAAGCCGCCTGATCCTCTCTCACAGAACCGGAAACACATTGAAGAAAGATTTTACCCCCGAAGACGAACTCCTGTTTCTCGCCCTTGGCGGTTCCGGGGAGATTGGCATGAACGTCAATCTCTATGGCTGCCAGGGCAAGTGGATCATGGTCGATCTCGGCATGACCTTTTCGGGCAATGAATATCCCGGCGTCGAGCTGGTCTTCGCCGATCTCGATTTCATCGAGGAGCGCCGCAAGGACCTGATCGGCATCGTCCTCACCCACGCGCATGAGGATCACATCGGCGCTGTGCCCTATTTCGCGGGTGAGCTGGGCGTGCCGCTTTATGCGACGCCGTTCACCGCCGATCTGGTGGCGCGCAAGCTGGAAGAAGCGGGGCTGCTCGGCAAGGTCGAGATCATCATCATCGAGGAAGATCACGGTGAGATCGAGCTTGGCCCGTTCACCATCACCTACCTCCCGCTGGCGCACTCGATTGCCGAGGGCAACGCGCTGCTGATCGACACGCCGCACGGCCGCATTTTCCACACGGGCGACTGGAAGCTCGATGACGATCCGATCATCGGCGAGCCCACGACTGAGGAAGAACTGCGCGAAATTGGCGATGAAGGTGTGCTCGCGCTGGTGTGCGATTCGACCAATGTGTTCAATCCCAACCCCTCGGGTTCAGAAGGCGCTGTCCATAGTGCGCTGATGGAGGAAGTCGCGCGCCACAAGGGCAAGCGGGTGGTCGTGACCACCTTCGCCAGCAATGTCGCCCGCCTGCAAACGCTCGGCGAAGTGGCAATTGAGACGGGGCGGAAGCTGTGTGTCGCCGGCCGTTCGCTCGACCGGATTATCGAGGTGGCGCAGGACAATGGCTATCTTGAGGACTTCCCGACTCCGATCAGCTTCGAGACCGCGATGGGCCTGCCGCGCGGTGAGGTGCTGATCATCGCCACCGGTGGGCAGGGCGAGCCCCGCGCCGCCTTGGGCCGCATGGCGGATATGAACCACCCGATCGAGCTGGTCGCGGGCGATGTGGTGCTGTTCTCCTCACGCCAGATTCCTGGCAACGAGATCCCGATTGGCAAGATCCAG
>JBIPOH010000495.1:0-2557 GCA_044379435.1 Novosphingobium sp. | reverse complement strand
CGACTTTTCGCCGATGGTGTTCCTGATGATCCTCAACGCGGTCGGCTACATCCTGCAAGGCGCCGTGCGCTGATGGGGGAAGCGGCGCTGATCGACGGCAAGGCGTTTGCGGCCAATCTGCGCGCCCGGATCGGCGCGCTGGCGGCGGACTTTGCGCAAGCGACCGGGCGGCGTCCGGGGCTTGCGGTGGTGCTGGTCGGCGAAGATCCGGCGAGCCAGGTCTATGTCGGCGCCAAGGCGCGCGCTTGCGAGGAGGCGGGGATCGCCAGCTTCGAACACCGCCTGCCCGCTGAAACCAGCGAAGCGGAATTGCTGGCGCTGGTCGAGCGGCTGAACCGCGATGATGCGGTTGACGGCATTCTGGTACAGATGCCGCTGCCGAACGGGTTGGACGAGCAGGCAGTGATCGCCGCGATCAGCCCGGACAAGGATGTCGACGGCTTCCACGTGATCAACGCCGGGCGGCTGAGCGTCGGCCAGCCGGGCTTCGTTCCCTGCACCCCGCTGGGTTGCATCATGCTGCTCAAAGACCGTCTGGGCGATCTGTCAGGGCTGGAGGCGGTGGTGATCGGCCGGTCGAACATTGTCGGCAAACCGATGGCGCAGCTGCTGGTGGACGCGAACGCGACCGTCACCGTGGCGCATAGCCGCACGAAGAACCTCGCCGAGGTCGTCCGCCGCGCCGATATCGTGGTCGCCGCCGTGGGTCGGCCTGAGATGGTGCGCGCCGACTGGATCAAGCCGGGTGCAAGCGTGATCGACGTCGGCATCAACCGCCTGCCGCCCACCGGCGACAAGCCGAAGGGCCGTCTGGTGGGCGATGTCGCCTTTGCCGAGGTCAGCGCGGTCGCAGGCGCGATTACGCCAGTGCCGGGCGGGGTCGGCCCGATGACGATTGCGGTGCTGCTGCGCAACACGCTGGTCGCCGCGCATGGCCACGCCGGACTGGCGCCGCCGGTCGGGATATAGAGTTCCGTTCGCCCTGAGCTTGTCGAAGGGCTGTCCTTCTTCTTGGACGCGGGGCAAGACAAGAAAGAACAGGGCTTCGACAAGCTCAGCCCGAACGGAGGAAGGTATGAGGATCGCAGCCAGCGTCGTCGCTATCGCCATCGCGCTGGGACTCTCAGCCTGCGCTGGCGGCGGGGGGCCGCCCAAACCCAGTCGCCGCGCGGTGGAGCAGATCAACCGGGTTCTGACTGTAGCACCAGGCGCCGCGCAGCCGAGCACCATCGTCGCCACCGAAGCCGCCTTCTCGCGCGCTGCACGCGAGCGGGGCCAGTGGACCGCGTTCAAGATGTTCGCCGCGCCCGGCGCCTTGCTCCACGGCGCAAACGGCCCCTTCCCGATCGAACCCTGGCTTGCCACGCAGACCGATCCGCCTGCCGCCGTGCAGTGGGACGCGCGCGTTGTCGCGATGAGCTGTGACGGGGCGCTGGCGGTGAGCAAGGGCCGCTACCGCGATCCCGAGGGCAAGGTCGGCAGTTTCGTCACCGTGTGGGAGCGGCAGGCAGATAACTCCTATCGCTACACCTTCGATGTCGGCGGCGATGATGTGCCGCAGCCTCCGCCGAGGAAGCCGGTGCAAGAGGGCGATATCGTCGTCACCGAAATCGACGCCGTGACCGGCCTCGTCGCGACCTGTCCGCGCGGCCCCGCTGGCACGCCCCCGCCGCCCGCCATCCCGATCGGCGAAGACGGCAAGGCCGGCGCCAAGCTGTCGCGCGACGGCACGCTGCGTTGGCGTTGGGAGCACCGGGCGGATGGCACGCGTTTTGTGGCGGCGGATTATTACTATCAGGGCCGCTGGGTCACCGCGATCGAACAAAGCCTTGTGCCGACCGGCGATTGATGTGAGGGGCGCGGAACGCTCCCCCCATCGACCTGCGAAACCCTTGCCATGGTGCTGACCGAACTCTTCCTTTCCGCCTTTGTCACCCTGTTCGTGGTGATCGACCCGCCGGGGTGCGCGCCGATCTATGCCGGGCTGACCAAGGGCGCGACGCCGCAACAGGCGCGCAGCATGGCGCTGCGGGCGACGTGGATCGCCTCGATCATCCTGTTGATCTTCGCGCTGTTCGGGCAAGAATTGCTCGGCGCACTGCATATTGAACTGAACTCGTTCCGCATCGCGGGCGGCCTGATGCTGTTCTTCATCGCCTTCGACATGGTGTTCGAAAAGCGCACCCAGCGCCGCGAGGAACGCGCCGAGAAGATCGCCGCCACTCCGGAGATTGAGGACGTGTCGGTCTTCCCGATGGCGATGCCGATGCTCGCCGGACCGGGCGCGATTGCGGCGATCATGCTGCTGATGAACGAGGCCGAGGGCTGGCCCGAGATGTTCGAAGTGCTCGCCGCGCTGGCCGCCGTGCTGGCGATCACAGCGGCGGCGCTGGTGGCGGCAGGCCCGCTGATCCGGCTGCTGGGCGACAAGGTCGAAGCGGTCATCACCCGCCTGCTCGGCGTGCTGCTGGCCGCGCTCGCGGCGCAATATGTGATCGACGGTCTGAAGGGCAGCTTCGGATTGTAGAGTGGATGCGAAGGGGGCGGCGCTCACCCT
>JBIPOH010000494.1:0-2560 GCA_044379435.1 Novosphingobium sp. | reverse complement strand
TTCCGCTTCACTGGCGCGGCTGGCGGCGGTTTCGCTGGCCTTCAGCGCATCCAGCGCGCTGGTGCGGGCACGCAATTCGGCATCCTGATCGGCGCGACCGGTGGCCTGGCGTGTTGCCACCCAGTTGTCGAACGTGGCGCGGGCGGCTTCATATTCCTTCAGTGCGCCGGTGCGCTTCAACTCGGCCTGGTCCAATGCGGCTTCCGCCGCTAGGCGATTGTTGCGCGCTGCATCCTGTTGCTGCTGCAGCGCTTCGGCCGCAGGGTCCATGAATTGCTGGAGGGAGAGTTCCGCCTCCACCTGCGGCAGGTCACCGACCACGGCATTGCCCAATCCAATCAGGAAGAAGGCAAACACCAGAGAAATCAGCCACAGCGCCCGCACGAACCATTTTTCGGAAAGGCGGATGGCGTTGTTCATGGCCGCGATGCTGACGTGGCGTCGACAGCCTGTCAAACAGCCACCGCGTGGGGATTGCGGCAAAGAAGGGCTTGGCAAAGCGCGTGCGATTGCCTAACCGGCTGATCGCTCAGTCACATGGGCTGTTGGGGCGTCGCCAAGCGGTAAGGCACCGGTTTTTGGTACCGGCATTCCCAGGTTCGAATCCTGGCGCCCCAGCCAACTTTCCTTCCAAGATATTGATAAGTAAGGAAAGCTGTTCCCATTTCGGGGGCTTGGCTGGGACTCTGTTACAGTGGACTGTAACAGAAGGGTGCAAATCGCAGGCATGCGGGCGGTTCCAAACAGCTTCCGGCGGCATGGCGTTTTCTACTTCAGGCGCGCGATTCCGCGCGACCTGAGAGCCCTACTCAACCGCGCCGAGCTGTGCTGTAGTCTCAGGACGTCAGACATCGGGGCAGCCCGTGGCCTGTCCCGATCCCTCTATCTGCGTTCGGAGGAACTGTTTGAAATCGCCAGGTCGTCACCCATGCTGAGCGAAGCCGACCTCGCGCGGATCGTGCAAGAGTTCTACGCACGCGTCCTCGAGCAGGACAACCACTGGCGGCTGGCCAGCGCTGGTCCGCTGGACGAGAGCATGCGGCTGGCGCTCGTTGCCAGGTACTCAGAACTGGCGGAGAGTACGCGCAAGGACCTCGCCAGAAGCAATTTCGGGGCCGTCGACGAGATCGGCCAGTGGATGATCCAGAAGCACGGGCTGTCGGGCAAGCTTGACCGGAAAGATGAGCGGCTGGTCCAGCAAGCCCTGCTGCGAGCCGGTATTGACCTTGCCGAGGCAGTTCGTGCTCGGTTCGAAGGAGACTTCAACCTCGAGCCGCGGGACAAGCTCCTGAAGGCGGCGATCGCGAATGCCGCGGCGGCGCCCCAACCGCAGCCCGGCATCAATCCAGCTGCTGAACCAAAGCCGCCTCAAGCAGACACTCCATTGTTCACGGCGGTGGCGGAGGAGTTCCGCCTGACCCAGGCGCGTCTGAAGGTATGGGAACAGCAGACAGCGCTTCAGGCCCGCAAGACCTACCAGCTCTTTGCCGAGATGTGCGGGGACAAGCCCTTGTCGGCCTACACCAAGCAGGACGCGACACGCTTCAAGTCGGTCCTCCTCGAGCTGCCTGACAACTACAGCAAGGCCGTCCAGTATCGCGGCATGACCGCAGAAGAGATTGCCAACGCCACCCGCTCCCAAGACTTGCCGAGAATCAGCCCACGCACGGTCAAACGTCATCTTACGGCCTTGTCCGCCCTCTGGGACAGCGGGGCCGAGAGAGGCGAGCTCTCAGCCAACATCTTCAAAGGGTTCAAGCTCCCGGCACAGAAACGGGCCCAGGACCAACGGTCCATGTGGACGACCGCGGATCTCGACCGCCTGTTCGCCACGCCAGTCTGGCGGGGCTGCCAGTCCGCTGCGAGGCGCTCCAAGCCAGGCAAGCTTGTTAAGCGTGACGAGAAGTATTGGTTGCCCCTGATCGCGCTGTATTCCGGCATGCGGCAGGAGGAGATCTGCCAGTTGCATGTCGCCGATGTCCGCCGGATCGACGGCGTGTGGGTGTTCGACATCAATGCGGCGCCGCCCCGCCAGCTGAAGAACCAAAACGCGGTCAGGCTCGTCCCGGTCCACAAGGAGCTCATTCGGCTGGGCCTTCTTGGCTACGTGGAAGGCCAACGCAAGGCAGGCCATGTCTTGGTCTTCGACCGACTGACGCCTGGCGGCGCGGACAATCGCCTCGGGCACAATTTCACCAAGTGGTTCACCCGCTATCGCCGTGAGGTTGGTCTCTACGAACCCAAGCTGGACTTCCACTCGTTGCGACACAGTGCAACGACCTTCCTGCAGCGGGCAAAGGTGCCGGTTGCGTTAATCGACGCACTCACCGGTCATAGCACTCCTGGCGAGACGGCGCGCTATAGCAAGGGCTATGAAGTAATTGATCTACAGGAAGCGATCAATAAACTTAATCCAAGATTAAGTTCGACTACTGGACCGCGATAGTGAGTTACTCTGAAGATTTGAATCGCTCTGGGGGTTTGACCTTGCCCCTGCCTGACGTCTCCCTTGGCTGATAGGATCAGTTCATCGAAGGGGTATCAGGAATGAAAGACGGAT
>JBIPOH010000493.1:0-2564 GCA_044379435.1 Novosphingobium sp. | reverse complement strand
GGTCGTTTCTGGATCAGTAAGTTAAGAAAGGCCCCGCTTCGGCGGGGTTTTTCACAGCGTCGAACCGCCGGTCGAAAAGCTTTGGCGCAGGGGTAGAGAATCCTCGCCTATGCGACTATGTGGACGCCATGCGCATCGCCATTGCCTCTGATCATGCCGCCGTCGAGCTGAAGGCGGAACTCGCCGAGTGGCTCATCGAAGAAGGCCACGACGTCGCCGACCTTGGCCCTGAGCCGGGGGTGAGCGTTGATTACCCCGATTATGGCTATCGCCTCGCCGAGATCATCGCTGAGGGAACAGTCGAATTCGGCGTGGCCCTGTGCGGCAGTGGGATCGGCATATCGATCAGCGTCAACCGCCACCCTCAGGTGCGCTGTGCCTTGGTGAGCGAGCCCTTGTCCGCCGCCCTTGCCCGCGAACATAATGACGCCAATTGCATCGCAATGGGCGCGCGTCTCGTAGGGATTGAGATGGCCAAATCCTGCATCGCCACTTTCCTTGATACCGAATTCGCCGATGCCGGCGATCCGGCCGGGCGCCACCAGCGCCGCGTCGGCAAGCTCGGCCAGCCCCCGTTTCAGCCTGATCATATCGAGACCCACCAATGAGCACTGCCCCGATTGATTTCGCCGCCCGTTCCGCCGTTCAGTCGATGGACGGCTTCTGGAATGACGATCTGGCCCATGCCGACCCGGAAATCGCCGCCGCAATTGGCAAGGAACTCGCACGTCAGCGCGACAAGATCGAACTGATCGCGTCCGAGAACATCGCAAGCCGCGCCGTGCTCGAAGCCGCGGGCAGCGTGTTCACCAACAAGTACGCCGAGGGCTATCCGGGCAAGCGCTATTACGGTGGCTGCGACTATGCCGACGTGGTTGAAACTCTGGCAATCGAGCGCGCCAAGCAATTGTTCGGCTGCAACTTCGCCAATGTGCAGCCCAACAGCGGCTCGCAGATGAACCAGGCGGTGTTCCTCGCCCTGCTCAATCCGGGCGACACCTTCATGGGGCTCGACCTCAATTCGGGCGGGCACCTTACCCACGGCTCGCCGGTCAACATGAGCGGCAAGTGGTTCAACCCGGTCTCCTACGGCGTGACGCAGGGTGCCGAAACCATCGACATGGAAGAAGTCGCCGCCAAGGCACGCGAGCACAAGCCCAAGCTGATCATCTGCGGCGGCACCGCCTATTCGCGGCTGTGGGACTTCCCCGCCTTCCGCGCCATCGCGGATGAAGTCGGCGCGATCCTGCTGTGCGACATGAGCCACATCTCCGGCCTCGTCGCAGGCGGCGCGCACCCCTCGCCGTTCCCGCACTGCGATATCGTCACCTCGACCACCCACAAGAGCCTGCGCGGTCCGCGTTCGGGCATCATCCTGTGGAATGACGAGAAGTACACCAAGCCGCTCAACATGGCGGTGTTCCCCGGCCTTCAGGGCGGCCCGCTGATGCACATCGTCGCGGCCAAGGCCGTGGCGTTCAAGGAGGCGCTGGCCCCCGAGTTCAAGACCTATGCCCACCGCATCGTCGAAAACGCCCGCGCGCTGGCAGCGAGCCTCGAAGAAAACGGACTGCGCATCGTCAGCGGCGGGACCGATAACCATTCGATGCTGGTCGACCTGACGGCCAAGGATGTCACCGGCAAGGACGCCGAGAAGGGCCTCGACCGCGCCTGGCTCACCTGCAACAAGAACGGTATTCCGTTCGACACCCGCTCACCCTTCGTCACCAGCGGCATCCGTCTGGGCACGCCCGCCGGCACCACCCGCGGCTTCGGTCCGGAAGAGTTCCGCACGATCGGCAAGCTCATCGCCGAAGTGGTTGAAGGCCTGTCCAAAAACGGTCCCGAAGGCGATGCCCAGATCGAAGAGAGCGTTCGTCAGCGGGTCAGCGCGCTGTGCGCTGCCTTCCCAGTCTATCCCGGAATGTGAGGAGGCCTCAGCCATGAATGATCAAGATCCGCGCCAAGGCCCCGACTGGGTCGAAGATGTGAAAACCGAAGTGACCGGCATGGCCAAGGAAGGGATCAATCACCCCTCGACCGGTCCTGTCCTGACCGGAGCGGCGATCGGCGCAGTTGCGGGTTTGGTGCTGCCAATCGTGTCATGGCCGGTGGGCTTGTTGGCGGGCGCAGGTTTCGCACTCTATCAGAGAATCAAGAAATAACCCTCTGAATGCGCTGCCCCTTTTGTGCCCATGACGATACCCAGGTAAAAGACAGCCGCCCGACCGAGGACAATGCCTCGATCCGGCGGCGTCGCCAGTGCTCGTCCTGCGGCGCGCGCTTTACCACCTTTGAACGCGTGCAACTGCGCGAGGTGGTGGTGGTCAAGTCAGGGGGGAATGGCGAGGCGTCGCGGCGTGAGCCGTTTGATCGGTCCAAGCTGGAACACTCGGTCGCGCTCGCCTGCCGTAAGCGCGGGATTGATCAGGAACGGCTCGATCAGCTGATCTCTGGCATCCAGCGGCAGGTCGAAACCTCGGGCGAGGCGGAAGTGCCCTCCTCGCATATTGGCGAGCTGGTGATGGAAGGGCTGCGGCAGATCGATTCCGTCGCCTATATCC
>JBIPOH010000274.1:0-4573 GCA_044379435.1 Novosphingobium sp. | reverse complement strand
CAGGGATATGTCGATATCTCAAGGCTTCCTGACGAAGCAATGGGCCATTTTGGTCAAATCCCGAAGGGACGCTGGAATGGCTTCCATCTCGTGCAGATACTTGCTTGGAAAGGCAACCAGCCTTCCCAAGCAAGCATCCGCCCGATATGTTCGCCATTCCAGCGCCTCGAAGGCGCGGTTAATAGGTCCTGACCCTAGGTCATCCCTCGCTGATCGATGCCCTGTCCGCTTAAAGCAAGGCAGCCTGAACAAAGGCCTGAAACCTGTCAGAGCGCTGGACAGGACGGCCCGACCATCCCTGAAAAGGAGCCCTGGCGCCTGTATACCAAGCGCCAGGGCAGTTTTGGGTGGCTACGCAAGTTGGCCACAGGGTTGCAGAACGAGCCACTATCGGGCTTTGAGTGGAACGGCAATATGTTTTCAAAATAGGAAACATTTTCCCGGAGCAACAAGGCCCCGTTCGTTTCGGCACCGTCCCGGCCGGATGCCTCCTTCTCCCCTTGGCGCGACCGCCTCCCTTCTGCATACTCCCCCACGCGCGCCCGTCAGAGGCCGACTTTGAGAGAGAGCCATGCCAGAAGCCATGCCTGAAGAGATCATCGACCCCGATCTGCCGATCATCGATCCGCACCACCACCTCTGGGACCTGCGCCCGCTCGTCGCGTCGTTCCCGCAGCCGCTGCATCCCTTCGTCGAGACGTTGGTTCCCGCGGCCTATTACAACTTCGACACGCTCCACGCCGATACGCACAGCGGCCACAACATTGTCGGCACCGTGTTCATGGAATGCGGCGCGTTCTACCGCAGCGGTGCTGACGCGGCGATGAAGCCGGTGGGCGAGGTCGAGTTCGTCAACGGCGTCGCAGCGCAAGGCGCAAGCGGGCTCTACGGCAGCTACCGCCCCTGCGCCGCGATCATCGGCCATGCCGACATGACGCTGGGCGATGGCGCGGTGCCCGTTCTTGAAGCCCTGGCCGCTGCCGGAAACGGCCGCTTCAAGGGCATTCGCCATCAGGCCGCGTGGGATGCCGATCCCGAAGTGCTCGGCCCTCCGTTCCACGCGCCCTCCGGGCTCTACACCAGCGACGCATTCCGCGCCGGGTTCAAGCACCTTGGCGGGATGGGCCTGACGTTCGATGCGTGGCTGCTCGAACCGCAGTTGCCCGATGTGATCAGCCTCGCCCGCGCCTTTCCCGATCAACCTATCGTGCTGGATCACTGCGGCACCCCGCTTGGCGTCGGGCCCTACAAGGGCAAGCTGCACGAGCGATTTGACGTGTGGCGCGAGAACATCCGTGAACTGGCCAAGTGCCCCAACGTCTCGGTCAAGCTGGGCGGCCTTGCCATGGCGTTCTGCGCGATGCCCGAACAAGGCCCTGCCGCCGGGATCGGCTCGGAAACGCTGGCGGCCATGTGGCGGCCCTATATCGAAACCTGCATCGACGCCTTCGGACCTGAGCGCGGGATGTTCGAAAGCAACTACCCGGTCGACCGCTGGGGCGCGACCTATCCGGTGCTGTGGAACACCTTCAAGCGCCTCGCCCACGGTGCCTCGGCAGACGAGAAGCGCGCGCTGTTCGCGGGCAATGCCGCGCGGATTTACGGGATCGAAGGTCTCCTTGCCGCCTAGCCTTTAAGGGAGCGGCGCTGCCCTTTGACAGCGCCGCTTCTCCTGCTAAGTATCCGTTTAACCGCTCGCTTAAAAACGGAGCTTTCCCGGATGCCGCTTCCCCCGCTGTTCAAGAATCTGCGCCTGCCCGTCATCGGTTCGCCGCTGTTCATCATTTCCGGCCCCGAACTGGTCATCGCGCAGTGCAAGGCGGGCATCATCGGCAGCTTCCCGTCGCTCAATGCGCGGCCCATCAGCCAGCTCGACGAATGGCTGCACGAAATCACCGAGACGCTGGCCGCGCACAACCGCGATCACCCGGATAGCCCGGCGGCGCCCTTCGCGGTGAACCAGATCGTCCACAAGACCAACAACCGCCTCGATGAGGACATGGCGCTCTGCGAAAAGTGGCAGGTGCCCATGCTGATCACCTCATTGGGCGCGCGTGAAGACATCAACCAGTCCGCCCACCGCTGGGGCGGCATCGTGCTGCACGATGTGATTAATGATCGCTTCGCCCGCAAGGCCATCGAAAAGGGCGCGGACGGCCTGATCCCTGTCGCTGCCGGGGCTGGCGGCCATGCCGGCGCACTTTCGCCATTCGCGTTGATGCAGGAAATCCGCCAGTGGTTCGATGGGCTGGTCGCGCTTTCGGGCGCCATCGCGCATGGCCGCTCGATCCTGGCGGCGCAGGCCTTGGGCGCTGATTTCGCCTACATTGGCTCGGCGTGGATCGCCACGGCAGAAGCCCGCGCGGCGGAGGGTTACAAGCAGGAGATCGTCGACAGCAAGGCCGGAGACATCGTCTATTCGAACCTCTTCACCGGCGTTCATGGCAACTATCTACGCGGCTCCATCGTCAAGGCCGGACTAGATCCGGACAACCTGCCGGTCAGCGATCCTTCGGCGATGAACTTCGGCTCGGGCGGCAACACCGAAGCCAAGGCGTGGAAGGACATCTGGGGTTCGGGCCAAGGCATCGGTGCGGTCGACAAGGTCGAAACGGTGGCGGAGCGCGTCGCCAAGCTGACGGCGCAGTACCGCGAAGCCGCAGCCGGCCTCAGCGCCGACAGCGCGCCGTTCCTGTGAGCTGATCGCAAGGTTGGGGAGCAAGCCGCTAAAGCTTGCTCTCGGTAGCCTCCCACAGCATCTCGGCCATGCGGTCGAGGTGGCTGTAATCCAGCGACTTGTCCGGCTGCACCAGCGCGGGATCATGGCGATTGAGCACGACCTCCTCGCCCTTGGGCGGGGTGAGCAGGCGGCGACGCAGTGCGCGCTGGAGGAGATCGAGCCGCATCAGCGATTCCATGCTGGCCAGCTCGGAATCGTAGCGGCGGGTGCGGCTCCAGCCCATTTCGATCTGGCCGACCCGTTCTGTCACCATTTCGGAATAGGTGCCATGCGGCCCCCGGTGCAGCGGCAGGCCAATGCGCTCCGCTCCGCTTTCGGTTGCCGGCAGCAGCAGGCCATTGCGGCGGAAATCGTGAAAGCCGACCTGCTCGGTGCCAAGCGCGGCGATCATCGGGCTGAACGCGCGGCGTCCCAGCAGCGCGCGGGGGAGCAGATGATGGCGCTGCAGCCCGGGATGATAGCCGGGGCGGCCCGGAAGATTGACCGAGCGGAACGGGATATGTCCCCGGACCAGATGCACCGCAGGAAACATGGCCGAATTTTCGCCAAGGCGCCTTAACGCCGCCCTTCGAAATACCGTGTTGCTATCTGGTTACCACATTAAGTTTTCCCGGCCCTTCCGGCTCCAGCCAGACCGCGCCGATCCCGGACAGCACGACCTCACGCGGGGTGTCCACCCGGCCATGGGCCACCAACCAATCCGTCAGGCGCACGGCGGTCCGGCTGTCTTCCCGGTTCGGGCCGCCGCTGCGTGCGTGGAGCATGAACTCCTGCCCGATGAGGAACGCAAGGCCTTCGCTGGCAATGCCCTGCTCACTGCGCGCAAGGGCGGTAAGCGCCAGCGCAGGAAACGGCCCGCCCGCAAGCCACGCGCCCGCCGCCTCGGCAAACCAGGCGGGCGACATGACCAGCCGCGCTGGCCGCCAAACAATCGCCTCCAGACCGCCCAGCCGCGCCAGTTGGCACAGAATGGCCGCGGCGATGCGCAGCACTGGCAGCAGGTGTTCGGCCCCGGCCAGGTGCGGCCCCACCGTGAGCCACGCCGAATCAAGCCCGGAGGTGCTGAAATCATTGGGCAAAGCTACCCGGTGAACCGCTTCGGGCGGAGGCAGCGCGGGAGCTGGCGCCAGCCCGGCAAGATCGAACGTCAAGCCATCGCGCAGGAGTTCGGCAGTGCCGCATGAGGCGGTTGCCGGATTGAGCAGCACAAAGCCTTCCGGCCCTGTGGCAAGGCTGCCCAGCGCCTGCGCAGCCGGACGGTCCGCCGGGCCGAACAACAGCGCGGCAAGTGGCTCAAGCCCTGCGGCACGCTCCATCACCACCAGTTACGCTCCCTCATCAGGGGCCATCACAGACACCAATGCCGCGCGAAGGTCGAGTCCCGTGCGGCCAAACCGGCACGGAATCGGACCATCGATGTGGGCAAGCGCATCAGAAAACACCCATTGCCAGCCCGGCTGCAAAAGACTGTCCCAAATCGTGGCACTTTTGCAGCGCCGGAGCCGAGACTGTCTTGGGCGCAAGGATCGCCTCGGGGGTTTGCGCCTGCAGATTGACGATGAGCCCTTCGGCGATTCGCCGCAGCCGCCATCCGGTCACGATCCGCTCGATCTGCCGCTCGGCCCCGGTCCCGTCCGATCCGGCGGCAATGGCCGTGGCAAAGGGGCGGCCTTCGATCCGCCCGAGCAGCGGATAATAGCAGCGATCCAGCGCCTCCTTCATCGCCCCGCTCATCGTGCCAAGGTTTTCCGGGCACACGAAGAGATAACCGCGCGCGGCCAGCAGATCGTCCGGCAGGACATCGATCGCCGAGACCAGACGCGCGGGCCCCTC